>JAYFPP010000260.1:0-2283 GCA_034927635.1 Paludibacter sp. | reverse complement strand
TGGATACAATAATCTGGTAGTCGACATGACCGGACTGGTGGAAATGCGCAAATTCGGATATCCGGTGGTTTTCGATGCCACTCATGCTGTACAAAAACCCGGCGGACAGGGAACTTCCACCGGAGGCAACCGCGAAATGGTACCTTATCTGATGCGTGCTGCTCTGGCAGTTGGAGTTGATGTTATTTTTGCAGAAGTGCATCCCGACCCCGATCATGCTTTTTCCGATGGACCCAACCAGATTCATTTGTCGAAGATCAGGGAAATTCTGGAACAAGCGATTCAAATCGATGACATTACAAAGAAATTTCTGTCGCAGGAAAACACAACACAGAGACACAATGCCCAAAGAACTGAAAAGCATTTCGCAAATGCACCTGATTTAAGTAAGATTAAACTCCTGCTCACCGATGTGGATGGAGTGCTTACCGATGCCGGAATGTATTATTCCAATTCGGGCAACGAAATGAAAAAGTTCAATGTCCACGACGGGATGGGATTACAAATGATTCAGAAAGCCGGAATTAAAACAGGGATCATCACATCAGAAACAACTCCTTTGGTCGAGAACCGCTTCAACAAACTGAAGTTAGATTATTTGTTTCAGGGGAAAAGAGGCGGAGGTAAGCTCTCGTCGGCACTGGAAATTTGTGAAAAAGAAGGCATTACTCTTAATGAAGTTGCCTACGTAGGAGATGATGTTAATTGTATTGAACTGCTTTCTGCTGTGGGCTTTCCCGCTTGTCCGCAGGACGCCGTTGATAAAGTAAAACAAATTCCCGGCATAATGATTCTTTCGAAAAAGGGAGGATGTGGCTGTGTTAGGGAATTAACAGATATTATACTGAAAAATGAATTTCATTGAACGTTCAAAAGCTATCTTCGAACAGGAAATAGCAGAGCTGCAGAAGGTCGCCGACAATATCGGTGAAGAAATGAATCAGGCAGTTGAGATGATTGATGCCTGTAAAGGAAAACTTGTGATCATGGGGATTGGAAAAACCGGTACCATCGGGCATAAAATAGCTTCCTCCATGGCTTCTACCGGCACTCCTTCCATCTTTATAAATGCTGCCGAAGCTATGCACGGCGATTTAGGCATGGTGGATAAAAAAGATGTGGTAATGCTGATTTCAAACAGCGGCAGCTCGCATGAAATAATCGATGTGATTGCCCCGCTAAAACGCATTGGCTGCAGGATTATTGCCATGACGGGCAACCTCAATTCTCCCCTTGCCCGTGAAGCTGAAATCATCCTGAATGTACACGTTGATAAAGAAGCCTGTCCGCTGGGACTGGCTCCAACCACCTCTACAACAGCAACATTGCTTATGGGCGATGCACTTACCATCTGCCTGATGGAAAAAAAAGATTTCCATGCCGAAAACTACGCACTGTACCATCCGGGAGGAGCACTCGGCAGAAAATTACTTTGTAAGGTAAAAGACGAAATGACCACCGACATTCCCTTTGTCAGTGAAGAAACTTTCTTCAAAGATGTTATTTATGAGGTAAGCAATAAACGACTGGGAATGACTGTAGTTACCAACGCTAACGGTTTAGCCACAGGCATTGTCACCGATGGGGACATCCGTCGCGCCATCCAGAAATTCGACAATCTGAAGAAATTAAAAGCTGTTGATTTCATGACACATGGTTTCAAACGCATCACTAAAGACAATCTGCTGACCGAAGCCCTGGCTCTGATGGATAACAACAACATCACTACTTTACCAGTCATGGAATCTGCCGACTCCGATCAGGTGGTGGGAATTCTTTCTATTCATCACATTATTGATTTTGTATGAGAAATATCCTGATTATTCTGCTTATATCCGTTAACATCTTTGCATTTTCTAAAACACAGGTCGACACCATCGCTGTTTATTCTTCAAAAATGAACAAGGAAGTCAAATCGGTGGTAATAAAGCCTGAGAACTATGCAAAAAATAAAAAATACCCGGTTGTATATCTTTTGCATGGTTACAGTGATAATTATTCCAAATGGGTAAGCACCGTTCCTTCAATTAAAAAACTTGCGACCAAACACGAGATCATCATTGTTTGTCCAGATGGCGGTTATAACAGTTGGTATTTCGACAGCCCCATAGATCCGGGATTTCAATATGAATCTTACATCACAGAAGATTTGAGAAAATTTGTAGAACATCATTACGCTGTAATAAAGGACCGCAAAGGCAGAGCTATCACCGGATTAAGTATGGGCGGTCATGGCGCCATGTACCTTGCCATCCGCCATCGCGATCTGTTCGCTCAGGCAGG
>JAYFPP010000136.1:0-2209 GCA_034927635.1 Paludibacter sp. | reverse complement strand
GCGTAAGGAGACACGAAGCCTAAGGTAGCTGCTTCGGAATCGGTTTTATACTGCCAGCCTAAGGGATTGTATTTCCCCTGAGAAATCAGTCCGAACTCAACCGGGTACAATCTTTTCTGATGCAGGATATGCGCAAACTCGTGGTGCATGGTTTTGAAATAGTATTCATTCATCATGTCCACATCAGTCGGATCAAGTTCATTACAACGATACAAAGTCACTTTTAGTCCGCCCTCAGCAGTACCCAACAGGATAGTGCCCGAGATAGGATTGTAGGCAGGTGATCCGATCAGATGAATAATACGCGGACCGTTTTCCTTCAGAAATTCAGGACCTACAACCGTACCATAAACATCGAACCATAAATACTTTACCAGTTTAGCCATTTGTTGAGCCTTTTCGAAAGAAGTCGGTACTAAATTGTAATCCATATCCGATCCCACATCCTGCATCCGGTAACGAAAATCAAGATTATAGGGCTGAAGATATGCCTGCCTCAGCCAACTGTCGAACTCGTAGCTGGCAGAACCTTCGACTAAATGATCATCAACATCAAAGATGCTCGGACCAAATTCATCCTCCTTTGAGCAGGAAATGAGGAGGAGTAGAGAAAGGGTATATATTATTAATTTATTCATATTTGTTTATTTTTGTCTACAGTCTAATATTGACTGTTGACCGTTGACTGTCGACTGTCGACTAATTTATAATTTCCTGTCGAAACAGGTGCTATTTTCCGTGGATTAGGTTCCAGTCCGGCACTGATTACTTCCTGAGGCAACTGAATTGCCCTGCGGGGGTCGTTATAAACCAATTTATCAACGCCTTTTCCGGCGATATTATGATCAATCTCAATTCCATATCGTTTGATATCGAACCAGCGATAACCATCGAACATGGTTTCAATGCGCCGGAAATGCAGCACACAATGAATGAGCGGACGCTGAGCAGCCGTAACCACAAAGGATGCACTCATTTTATCATTGTTGAGTGTTTTCACAAAAAGAGAATTTGAAGACACGTAGAAACTACGAATGATTGCTTCGGTCAAAACATTTGGTGCCAGATGGGAATTATTCCACACCTGAAGATCGGCCACCGCTTCGTTGATTCGATTCAGGTAAATAAGCGCTTCAGCACGACACAACAAAGTTTCTTCAACAGTAAATTCAGCCCTAACCACATGCGCATATCCTATCCCGGCCACTTTGTCGGTATATTCAAACATTTCGAAAGATTTCGGAAAGAATACCCCATAATCCTGTTGTCCGCTGATATAAAGTTTGCCATCGAAACAGGGTAACATATCTGACCAGGTGGGGCCAGAACCATAGGTTGAACCAGCCATAGCAGTATAATTGTGACCATAACGGGTACCAAAAATGCGACTGAAAACCGAAGTAGTCGGTATAATCAACAGGTTACATACTTTATCTGTCTTGATGTAATCATAGGATATCGCATCAATATTATCGTAATTCACATTCCAGTTTCGCATCAGACTGGCCGGATTAGCTGTCAGCACCTGATCAGCATAATCCACCACCTTCTGATATTCTCTTTTATAAAGAAAAAACCGGGCGGCAAAGGCAGCAGCCGCTTTTTTGTTGAAATGATATTTCGGAACAGAATAATGCAGGTCGGTTACCAGAGCAATTCCCTGTTCAAGATCCTGCTGTATCTTAGCATATACAGATTGCACAGATTCACGGGCATAGTCTGTATTCACTGAAGTTTCGGGTTCTGTCACATAAGGAATACCGATATCCGACTTACTCGCAGTTTCATCCCTGTAGGCCTGACAGAAGATATTCACGAGAATAAAATGACCATAAGCCCGACATAACAACGCTTCTCCTTTTTGAGAATCAAGTTCTGCATCGGGATCTTTTAGTTGCAATGTTTCAATGGCTTTCAGCGCATGGTTGGCCGTACTGATGGCCGCGTAACAACGTTCCCATACGTGCGAAGGACTATCTTCCTGGGTCGAGGAAGTTACCTCACTCCAGCTGAAGATCTCATCATGCATCCGCTCAAAAGCAGCCAGATTAACCGGCAGGATGGCGTTGTTATCAACAAAATTATCAGAACTTAACTCGGCCAATACCGAATAATTGGAGCCGGGATATGCCGACACCAGCAGTTGCGATATTTTCTTTTCTGTGTCGATTTGTGTTCTGTTATCCGGCAGTGTATCAAGAAAACCCTC
>JAYFPP010000125.1:0-6360 GCA_034927635.1 Paludibacter sp. | reverse complement strand
GAGATTGAAAGTGATTCTGCCGAACTGATGGCAGAGGAACGTGCTTTGGAATCATTGGGTTCCACATATATAATATCATTTTGCTGCAGATAGAAATAGGGAGAGTTTACCAGATTTTTATCGCGGATATCAATTCTTATTGTTTCCCGCATTCCATTGTTTTCACGAATCAGCAATACACTTTCGCGTTTACCGTAAATCGTCATATCACCCGCCATCGCCAACGCTTCAAAAATCGAAACCTTTTCGTTGTCAACCGGAAAGGAGCCTGCTCTCAGCACTTCACCAAGTACTGACACCTTAAAATTTCCGTATCTTACTAAAATAATCGGTTCTTCGGTGATGTATTGAGGATAAATACTGCTTTTGATTTTGTCTGACAATTGAGTTTTTGTCAAACCGGCCACCTTCATTTTACCAACTACAGGAAAAATTAAATTTCCCTGCATATCTACCAGATAGTTCTGCATACTTAATCCATATGAAATATTTGCTCCACTCCCCAATGTATATCTTTTTGAGGCATCTCCTCCGGAAGGGATCAAAGGTAGATTAAAAGCAACCGAAGATTCAGGATTGTTAGTATTCACTGTAATCATCAACACATCCCCAACTTTAATTACCGGTTCAGGCACAGGATTACTGTCTGACTCCTTTAACTGCGCCTGATTTCCTGCCTGTTGCAGGTAAGCGATTTTTTCGTAAGCATTACATCCCGTCAATAATACAATCAACAAAGAGAAAAGTACTGTTTTTTTCACAATTATCATAAATTTAATATTAAACCTAAATGCATGAAATTCATTTCATGCATAACGTGTGAATTGCGGATTTATTATCTCGCATTCATAAACGCTTTCAGGTCGAAAATAGTTCTCCATACAATTACAAGGTCCCACTCGAACGACCAGTTGTTAATGTATTCCTTATCAAACTCTACCCGCTTTTCCATTTTCCACAACTCATCCGTTTCACCTCTGAATCCACTGATCTGTGCCCAACCGGTGATACCTGGTTTCACATAATGCCGTACCAGATAATCATCAATCAGCGCCGAATACTTATCGGTATGGCTGAGCATATGTGGCCGGGGCCCCACTACCGACATATCGCCTCTAAAAACATTGAAAAACTGTGGCAGTTCGTCTAGATTAGTTCGGCGTATAAATTTACCAATGCGGGTAATACGCGGATCATCCTCGGTAGCTTGTCGTAAATCCGATTCATGATTAGGCCTCATACTTCTGAATTTGTAACAGTTAAAGGTAACTTTATTAACGCCGGTGCGTTTCTGAGTGAACAATACTGGTCCTTTAGAGCTTAGCTTAATCAGCAAACCCAATATTGGATAAAGCCACGACAGCAAAAACAGAATTACCAATCCAGAAAACACTAAATCAAAAACCCGTTTCTTTATCTGATTTTCAATTTGATCCATAGGGATCTTTTGCGGATTAATAATGGTAATGCCATTCAATCTCTCTGCTTTATTTCCGGTATGCTCAATGGCATTATTTTCAGGCACATAATATAAACGAACCCCTAACTGATTGCAGGTATGCAGTAATTCCTTTTTATATACACAGTCGGAAACCAACTCCTCAGGATTCTTAACAGCCACAAAAACAGCATGAATGTCATGCAGTTTTACAATCTCTTTAAACTGATCGCAAGTGCCCAGAACATTTTTTCCAGAAGAGTTTTCGGAAAGGAATCCTACAAATTTATAATTCAATACCGGATTTACTTTCATAATTTTCCGCACTTTCTGCATGGTATCATTGTCGCCAATAAGCAATGATCTCCTGATTCGATTACTTTTCTTGTAATAATACCTGACGGTTTTATAATAAAGGATGTGGGCAAGGAGTTTTTCGAGCGTAAAAAACAGGGAGGTAATTAACAGAAGTGGCCAAAGATAACCTATGAGTGAAGTAAAGGGGAGAAAGAAAATTAGTTGTAACAACATAAACACGACTGAACGTCGTAACATTCGCACTAATCTGGGCATATAACCCTTTTTTAAATAAAGTATTTTCTTTCTTACAAAAATAAAAGCGAGTACCCACGAGAAATTTGTAAGCAACAAGCAAAGATAAAAATCAAGCGGATCCTCAAATTTAAATCGATATAGTATAAATGCAAAAAAAAGGATGGTAAAATTCAATACCAGCAAATCCAACACAACAGAAATAATTTGCAATTCGTTTTCCCGGGCTTTCATATAACAGACTTAGCAAAATGTAAATAAAACACTATCTATGTTAAGGCCTTAAGCACTCATTTTTCATAATAAACCGCGCAAAGTTAAGTTTTTTTTACAATGTTTACAATAAGCAAAAAAAAGAATTTTCATGTATACAATTCACAATCCGCAACATTTAAACCTATTTTGCTGATTAACAGGAAGCTAAAACACGCGCACAGCTTTCAGAATATCACTCAAAAAGCCTTATTATGCGATATTTTAACACAAACCAACGGAATACGACCGGTTAAATAATCTTTTGATATTGAAAAATAATAATATTGAGTGCGATTAATCGGGGGGGTGCTTGGTCCCGCTGTGCGGGACGAAGCAACCCCCCCGAACCAGCACGCTGTTATTTAAAGAGCGTCATTGCGAGTCCCGCGAAGCGGGACGAAGCAACCCCCTGATCAACCGCACTCGGTAATTAACGAGCGTCATTGCGAGACGTGCGCAGCACGTCGAAGCAACCCCCTCGCCCATGTGCTTAGCTCATTAAATTATTAAAATTTCACAACTCCGCCCTGCAATTCATTTTTTTTTCTATTTTTGTCCGTTGATAACCTGTAAACAATACATAAAAAATATGACAACAACCACCAGACTTTACAATTACAGCTTCACCTCGGTAAAAACCTATCTTTTTGCGCTGCTGTTTATCGCCGGTAATCTTATTTTACCTCAACTGGCACACCTGGTTCCAAATGGTGGGCCAACTTTATTGCCAATCTATTTTTTCACCCTGATAGCAGCTTATAAATTCGGTTTCAGAACCGGCTTGTTGACAGCGGTATTCTCTCCCGTAATCAATCACCTGATTTTTGGCATGCCTGCACTGGAAATGCTACCGGTACTCCTGATCAAATCAACTTTACTGGCACTGGCTGCCTCTTACGCTGCTCATTATTTCAAAAAAGTCAGTCTCCTGAGTCTTACCTTAGTGGTGCTGAGCTATCAACTTGCCGGCACCCTGGCCGAATGGATCATCTTACAGGATTTCTTCGCAGCCGTTCAGGACTTCCGTATGGGATGGTTGGGAATGGTGGTGCAGGTGCTTGGGGGATACTTAATTCTTAAGTTGAGAATTGAGAGTTGAGAGTTACTACAGTGTGCAAAGGCAATCACTCTCAATTCTCAACTCTCAACTTTCAACTCTCAATTCTCAACTAATAAAATGAATACAAAATCCTTCGAATCCCTTCTCGCCCGTTTCAGCGAAATTGAAATTCCTGAACAGTTCGACATGATTATCGCCATTGCCAATGGCGGGATTATACCCGCCGGCATACTCAACCAGCGGCTCAACATCGACTTTCAGACAATCAAAATCAATCTGAGGGATCCGATGCAACGACCAAAATACGACCAACCGCAACTCGTGAGCCCCATCGACTTTGATTTCGCAGGGAAACGATTACTGCTGGTCGACGATAGAATAAAAACAGGCGCCACTATTCAGTTGGCAAAAGAGCTACTGAAGGACGCAGCTATTATAAAAACATTTGCAGTCAACGGCAATGCTGATTATGCGCTGTACAACGAGACGTGTTTCAGATTCCCGTGGACGATTATCAGTTAAGAGTTGAGAATTGAGAGTTGAAAGTTATTGCCCCGTGCAAATGCAGTCACTCTCAACTCTCAACTCTCAACTCTCAACTTTCAATCAATTTATTATGGATCGCAGAAAATTCCTAAAAGCCGCAGCCCTCGCTGGTGCTGCCTTTACAATCAAAGACAGTGGAGCGACAACGCTCATGAGTCAGAACCTGAATAGTCAGAAATCATCTGGTGCCGGCAACTACGATCTCGTGGCGGTGATGGGTGGTGAACCTGCCGAGATGTGTCGCCGTGCTCTCGCCGAAATGGGAGGGATCAGCAAATTCGTGTCGAAAGGTCAGAAAGTTGTCATCAAACCCAATATCGGTTGGGATAAGGCTCCTGAGTTCGCTGCCAACACCAACCCCGAACTTATCGGGGAACTGGCTAAACAATGTTTGAGTGCCGGAGCTTCGGAAGTATTGATTTTCGATCATACCTGCGACAACTGGCGGAAATGTTACGAAAACAGTGGTATCGAAGTAGCAGCAAAAACCGCAGGTGCACGTATGGTTCCCGCCGATCAGGAATCTTATTACAAACCCGTATCACTTACGAAAGGGAAAATACTAAAATCGACAAAAATACATGAGGCCATTTTGAACGCAGATGTCTGGATCAATGTCCCCGTGCTTAAAAACCACGGTGGCGCCAACATGAGTATCTCAATGAAAAACCTTATGGGCATTGTGTGGGACCGTAAATTCTTCCACGCCAACAACCTGCAGCAATGTATTGCCGACATCAGCTCATTGAGCAAAAAACCTGTTCTGAATGTGGTGGATGCCTACCGTCTGTTAAAGACCAATGGTCCGCGCGGTCGCTCCGAAGCCGATGTAGTACTGTCGAAAGGACTGTTCATGTCGCAGGACATGGTTGCCATCGACACCGCAGCTACCAATTTTTTCAATCAGGTACGCGAAATGCCGCTCGAAAAAGTGGGGCACATTGCCAACGCCGCCGCCCTCAAAGTTGGTACGATGCAGTTGGATAAGCTGCGAATTAAACGAGTAAGAATTTGACAATAAGTTGAGAATTGAAAGTTGAGAATTGAGAGTTATTACAGCGTGCAAAGGCAATCACTCTCAACTCTCAACTTTCAACTCTCAATGCTCAACTAAATCCCATGCTCAAAAAAACACGCCTCTTCTTCTCGATAACGCTTTTCGCCCTCATCACCTTGTTTTTCCTTGATTTTGCGGGGAGGTTACCTACTCATTTTCATGTTGTGGCGATGATCCAGTTCATCCCGGCATTGCTGGCTTTCAACTGGATAATAGTTGGTTTCTTGCTGCTGATCACCTTTATTTTCGGAAGGGTATATTGTTCTTCGATTTGTCCTATGGGTGTTTATCAGGACATTGTAACCCGGATCAGGAAGTGGACTTCGGGGAAAAAGCATAAGAAACGTTATAAATACAACCCTGCCCTTAATATTGTGCGCTGGTCATTTCTGGGAGTTACCCTTTTGGCCTTCCTGTTCGGATTTTCGTTTCTGGTAGGTCTGCTTGATCCCTACAGTGCCTTCGGCCGCATGACAGTTCATCTTTTCAAACCAGCTTATCAGGCAGGCAACAACCTGTTGGCGACCCTCCTCACCCCAACAGGTAACCATAGTTTTTACAAAGTAGGCGTTTACCTGCTCAGTCTTTCCTCCACCATCATCGCCCTGATCACCATGGTGGTAATCAGCATCATGGCATGGCGCAACGGCAGGATTTACTGCAACACTGTATGTCCTGTAGGCACCATGCTGGGTTTTGTAAGCAAATACTCGCTGTTTCAGATCCGTTTCAACAGCGACAACTGTACCCTTTGCGGACGGTGTTCACGGGATTGCAAAGCCAACTGCATCGATTTCAAAAATATGAAGGTCGATACCTCCCGCTGCATCAATTGCTATAACTGCATCGATGCCTGCAAAGAGTCCAGTCTCAAATACCGTCTCCCAAACACTCATCACTCATCACTCATCACTCATCACTCATCACTTAAAACTAATAATTCTCAACTCTCAACTCTCAACTCTCAACTAAACAATCGTCGCCAATTCCTCACCACCCTCGTCCTCACCACCCTTGCAGCAGGTAAACTGATGGCTGACAAAACGCTGCGTTTGGGCCCGAAGAAGCAGGTTGGACGACAGCAACCCATCATGCCTCCGGGAGCGTTGAATTTTGATAAATTCTCACAAAAGTGTACCTCCTGTCATCTTTGTGTCACCAAATGTCCGTCGGAGGTAATTAAGCCCGCTTTTCTCGAATATGGTATTGGCGGCATGATGCAGCCTATGATGTACTTCGACCGTCAGTTTTGCAACTACGACTGTACCATTTGCAGCGAAGTTTGTCCCAGCGGAGCGCTGACACACCTCACTCAGGAAGCAAAACACCACACACAAATGGGTGTGGTTCAGTTGTATCTTGAAAACTGCATTGTGTACACCGACCAAACAAGTTGCGGTGCCTGTTCCGAACATTGTCCCACCCAGGCAGTCAGCATGATACCCTACAAGG
>JAYFPP010000078.1:0-3289 GCA_034927635.1 Paludibacter sp. | reverse complement strand
GCACATGAACTTGACGAGAAATACAAGGAAGAAATGTATGAAAATAAACTGCGTTTTTTTACCAATATCACTCATGAGTTTTGCACGCCACTAACACTGATTCATTCTCCCAGCGAACGTTTACTTAATTATGAAGGAAGTGATCAATATATAAAAAAGTATGCGCAAATTATCAAATCCAATGCTGAGAGTCTCAACAACCTGATTCAGGAAATCATAGATTTCCGCCGAATGGAAACGGGAAATAAAACCTGCAAAATTGAGCAATGCGACATCAATGAAATCTGTGGTGAAATAATGGATTCCTTTGCCGATATAGCAGAAGAGAATCATATCAATTTCACCCTTCAGATTGCCCCTGCTGTGATATGGAGTTCAGATAAATCCTGTATAATTAAGATCCTGAATAATCTGATCTCTAACGCATTCAAATATACTTCTACCTATGGCGATATCAGGATCAGTGTTGATATTGAAAACAAGGAACTGGTTTTGAAGGTTTACAATAGCGGAAAAGGAATACCACCGGAGGATATACATTTGATATTCAGTAGGTATTCGATATTAGATAATATAAAACAAAATTCAATAAAAGGGCTTTCGTCTAGGAACGGATTGGGACTATCTATTTGTAAAAGTATGGTTGAGTTGCTTGATGGAAAAATAGAAATAAAAAGTGAGGTTGATAAATTTGCGGAGTTTATAGTAAGACTTCCGGCCATTGAAACTGAAAATATAGAAACTATTCCTCAGGAAGAAACAGGTAAAGGAACTGAAAAACATACTGTAGAAGGAGATTCACGTTCCGGCAACCGGTTTGTTGATATGAGAAGGTTTGAGGAGGCAACAAAACAGGGGACTGAAATTCAACCGAGAATATTAGTGATTGACGACAATGAGGAGATATTGTGGACATTAAAAGATATACTTTCGAAAGATTATGCTGTCTATACGGCCGGTGATGGAAACGAGGGCTTTGAACAGTTAATTAATAATATGCCCGACCTCGTAATAACCGATATCATGATGCCTAATCTGGATGGCATATCATTGATAAAACGGATCAAACTCAATCCGAATACAATGCATATTCCTCTTGTAATTATCTCTGCTAAATCGGCCATCGACGACCGGATTCAGGGGATTGGATCGGGGGCTGATGCCTATGTTTCGAAACCTTTCGATACACCGTACCTTAAAACCGTTATTGGGCAATTGATCGAAAAGCATAGGAAACTCAAAGAATATTATAACAGTTCCGCAAGTGCGTACGATTATGTGAACGGGCAGTTAATGAGTAAAGAAGATCGCGATTTTATTCAGAACGTATTACAAATCATTGATCAGAATATTAGTGAAGTTGAATTCAATCCGGAAGATCTTGCCGAGAATCTGCGGATCAGTCTGCGCAGTCTTTATCGTAAGTTTAAAGATCTCGAACTCCTTCCTCCGAAGGATTTTATTAAAAAACAACGTGTCGAATATTCAGCTAAACTATTAATCAGTACTAGTCTTACTATACAAGAAATAATGTACCATGCCGGTTTTACTACAAGATCGCACTTCCATAAGGAATTTACAAAACGATATAATCAATCACCTAAGGAGTACCGGCTGGATCAGAGTAAGTAAAAATATGGAAAAGTATTATCTTAAATTTTAAGGGGATAAATTGAATTTCAATTTAATTATTTGAAAGAAAAAACAGTATAGCCGTATAAAAATTCAATAATTTTGATTTCTTTTGTACTCAAATCTAAATAATTATTGATATGAAACAGTTTTTAAAATTTACACTTGCGACCATTGTAGGGATTCTCCTTACTTCAATATTGGGTTTTCTTATTATGTTAGGTATTTTTGGGGCGATAGCCGGTGCGGGCGATAAACCCACAAAATTGTCTCCGAACTCTGTTTATGAGTTGGAGTTGACAGGCCAGTTGGTCGACAGATCGGAAGACGACCCTTTCAGCAAAGCTTTGTCAGAAGCTTTCGGACGTCCTGAAACAAATGTGATTGGTCTTGATGATGTGTTGTCGAATATTCAGAAAGCCAAAAGTGATTCGAACATTGTGGGAATCTATTTAAAGGGAGGTATCCTTTCCGGAGGCTTTGCATCCATGAAAGAGATTCGCGATGCGCTGCTTGATTTCAAAGCATCAGGGAAATTTATTGTCGCTTATGCCGATACCTATGCTCAAACAAACTATTATCTGGCCTCTGTTGCTGACAAAATATTGCTGAATCCTTATGGTATGGTTGAATTTAAAGGGATGTCGGCCGAATTACTCTTTCTTAAAAACACGTTCGATAAATTAGGAATTGAAATGCAGGTGGTGAGGGTAGGTACCTACAAATCGGCGGTCGAACCTTATATCAACACAAAAATGAGTGATGCCAACAGACTTCAGATTACCACTTATGTAACTTCAATCTGGAACTCGATGTTGACAGGGATTTCAAAGTCAAGACAAGTACCGGTTGATAGTCTTAATGCTTATGCCGATCAAATGATGTTGTTTCAACCTACCCATAAATTAACAGCCTATAATTTAATTGATTCTCTGGTGTATGCCGACGAGGTGGACAGTATCATGAAATCCTATAATAAAGAATATAAAATAGTAAAACATAATGCGTTGATTAAAGCCCCTGATAATCAAAAATTTCAGAAAGAAAAGGTGGCGGTAATTTATGCTGTTGGAGGAATTGACGGTGGTGATGGGGAAGGGATTGTTTCAGAAGATCTTGTAGAGACAATTGATAAAGCAGCTAAGGATAAATCGGTAAAAGCGGTGGTACTCAGAGTAAGTTCTCCGGGTGGCAGTGCCTATGGTTCTGAACAGATTTGGCGGGCACTTACCAATCTGAAAAAGAAGAAACCTCTGATTGTTTCTATGGGCGATTATGCAGCATCAGGTGGTTACTACATTTCCTGCATGGCTGATAGTATTGTTGCCCAGCCTAATACGTTGACCGGATCAATCGGTATTTTTGGGTTGATACCGAATATTGATGGACTTAATAAAAAATTAGGTCTGAGCTATGATGGCGTGAAAACGAATAAAATGAGTGATGCCATTTCTGTAAACAGAGCCTTTAAGCCTGAGGAAAAAGCCCTGATGCAGAACTACATCAACAGTGGGTATGAATTGTTCGTAAAAAGATGTGCTGATGGCAGAAAGAAAACCGTTGAAGAGATAAAATCCATTGCTGAGGGACGTGTGTGGACAGGTGAAGATGCCCTGAAAATCGGTTTAATAGATGCAATCGGAGGTTTGGATGAAGC
>JAYFPP010000132.1:0-3893 GCA_034927635.1 Paludibacter sp. | reverse complement strand
GACTCCATCGTGACAATAACTGTTTCGGGAAGCAATTACGGTGATGTCACCGAAACTATCATTATGGAAGATAATGAGCAACCGGAACTGAAAGTTACGCCATCGGATTTCGAACTTCAGGAAGGTGATGCTTTTACGCTTACCATTGAACGAAGCCTGGTCAATGAGTTGGATTTGAAGGTACGGCTTACCTGCGATTTCCCGAAGCGCTTTAGTTTTCCCACAGAAGTCATCATACCGGCAAATCAAAAATCAGTAGTGGTGCCTGTTGATGTAGTGAATGATCTCATTCCATACTTTTCAATCGCTGCTGTCTGGTCGGCCGAAGCCTCCGGATACAAGAAAGGTACTGCTTCAGTTGTTCTGGATGATAATGATGTGCCGGCCATCTCATTGACGATAGCGCCGACAACCGTTTCGGAATCCGCAGGGTATCAGGCGACGGTAGGAACAGTGCGTCGTGAAGGTGCCACCGATAATGTGTTGTATGTCCGCATGTCGGACAATGCCGGCGGTACACTTTACTATTCCACTTCGACCATCACCCTCGAAAAAGGGGTGAGTGAAAAGAAATTCACCATAGGTGTGGTGGACAATGCGCAGGTGGAAGGTACACGGGAATATGATATCACCGCGGCGGTCTATATCTCGACCTGTAATTGTACCGTTCCGAATGAAGGACTTGGCTCGGTAAGAACAAAACTTACCGTGATGGACGATGATGGTCCTGCGCTGAAAATTGCTTCGTCGCAGACTATGTTGCCCGAAGGTAAGACTGATGCGACCATCCTTACCATCACAAGGAATACGCCGACCGGCAGTCCGCTACCCATTACCATCTCCAGCGATAAGGATGCAAAACTCGTATATACCAAAAACCTGGTCATCCCCGCAGGAAGCAGTTCGGTGACCACACCGGTATCAGTGTTGTTAAATGAATTGGCGGAAGGTGATCAGACGGTATCATTTACAGCAGCTACCGAAGGTTTTACAAGCGGTTTTTGTTGGGCAATGATTTCCGATCAGACGCTGGCAGATGCTACCATCAGTATTGTGTCGCTTTCGAAAGATACCCTCGAAACGCAGGATTCTATACAGGTTGTTCTCCGAATTGAGAATGCCGGTATTGCTCCACTGACCTATGGAAAAGATGTGGATGTCTACCTGAGTAAAGAAGTTCGTTTGGGAACAACGAAAGTAAAGATTGCCGACGGACTTACCGCCAGGACCATTCAGCCCGGGAAGCAGGATACGATGAGACTGAAATTCAAATTGCCGGATATTACCGGTTTGCGATATGTGGTTGCCGAAATTAATGCCGAACAGAATCAAAAAGAGCTCAGTTATCTGAACAATACTTCTGAAAGCCGGACCCTGGTTTTGTTGCCGAAATATGTGGTAAGCCTGCAGGCCAATAAATCAGTTTATCAGTCGGGCGAATCGGTTGTATTTACGGGTACGGCAAAAACGCAGGGGAATGTTGCTATCCCGAATGTTGCTGTTGAAATTTACATCATCAACAATAGCTTCAGGCAAACCATTTCGGCAACAACCGATGCAAGTGGCGCTTTTACCGCTGACTTCGAACCGACGGCAGCACAAATGGGTAAATTCGTCGCGGGCGCATGCTATCCGGGACAGGAACTCACAGCTGAACAGGCTTCCTTTGAAATTATGGGAATGAGAAGAACTTCCTCCGGATACCTCATCTGGGAAGTACTCACCAATATCCCGACTTCGGGAGAAATTGAGCTGATTAATCCGGGAACGACAACGATCTCCGGTTTAACTGCCCAATTCAAAAATCCCGTTCCGGGAGTGAATCTTGTTTTTGATCCTATTCCTGATGTTCCGGCCGGGCAGAAATTCCGGTTGAAATATACGGTTACCGGAACAGTCGCCAGCACACTGCCCGATTATGATAAACTTAATGTAGAGGTGAAATCGGCCAACGGGGCTTCGATGGAAATGCTGATCTATTATTACTGCCGTGACCCGAGAGCCGCGCTGAAAGCTAATTACAGCAGTATTCAGTCGACCATGACAAAAGGAACCACCCGCAGCTATGAGTTTGTAATAACAAATGTCGGCGTAGGCGAAAGTGGTGATGTATCGGTGATTATTCCATCCACACCATGGTTGTCGATGCTGACACCATCCACCATTCCATCTCTGAAAAACGGAGAATCCACCACGGTGATTCTTCAGTTCTCACCGGGGAATGATATGGCGGTAAATGTGCCGGTAACAGGAACAATAGGTGTCAATTGCGCCAATGGCAACGGATTCTCCCTGCCTTACAATATTGAAACTGTATCAGAGTCAACGGGAAAATTAGTCATCGATGTGTGCGATGAATATACCTATTATACCAGTGAAGCTCCTCATGTGGCGGGTGCTACGGTGAAGCTGAAACATCCGTATACCAAAGCGCTGATCATGCAGGGAGTAACCGGTAATGACGGATTGTTTACGGTGGATAGTCTGCCTGAAGGTTATTACTATGTTGAAATTACGGCCGACAAGCACGATGGTTATGCCAACAACCTGTTGGTAGATCCGGGAAAGACGACCAAACAGGTTATCAACCTGAGTTTTCAGGCCATCACCATCAGCTGGGATGTGGTGGAAACCGAAATTGTGGACGAATACTCCATCGAAACGGTAGTGAAATTTGAAACCAATGTGCCGACACCAGTGGTGGAAATGACTTTCCCGAAGGAAATTGATACGGAAAGTATGCTGGTGGGAGAGTCACAGATATTTAATATCATACTGACCAATAAAGGATTGATTACCGCAAAAGATGTGGAAGTGACTATGCCTAAGGGTTTCACTACCCTGACTTTTGAACCGATGTTTAACCGCATAGATTTGAAGCCGCAGGAATCGGTACGAATACCCGTTACCCTTACGAAAGTGGGCAATCCGACCGGCAGCCCGGTTGGTGGCCCTGCAAGAGTTGTTGCAGCTTCTTCGGAACCCTGCAAGGATTATATTGTGGTGATTTATTTCTGGGATTGTGGTCTCGACAGGAAATGGCATCAATATCCGCAGGAAATCAATCTGGGTAAATGGTGCTTCGGAACGCCTGCAACAGGTGGCTGGTCACCGGGCTACTATCCTATCTATCCCGGTGGTGGAGGAACAGGTTATTATTATCCGCCTTCGTCGGGTGATTATACTCCAACGGTAAGCGTTGAAGGTTGCGAACCATGCCAGAATCAATATGTTTACAAGATGGCCAAATGTCTGGTGAAACGTATTCCTATTGTATCAAAAACACTGGAGGTAATTGAGAAACTCGTTTGTCTGAAAAATGTAGTGGTTGATGGTGATTTGGAATGCGTGCTCGAAGGGTATATTAAAAGCTTCGAGTGGGTGGAAAAAATTACCGGATACAAAGACTTGTACGACGACTGTATCAAATGGATGCTCGAACCCTGCGTTCCCGGTGATTTCGGGTTGAAGGCTCCCGGAGAAAAAAGGGCAGTGCAGAATGAGTTGCCAGCATACATCCTGAAGTATCAGGAGGTATTGGGACATGTGAACAATATGGCCAATTCCATGGAAGAACATCATATGGAAGTCTTTGGAGATTCAGCATGGCTGAATATAACAGGTGGCGAATTGGGTATCTTCTGGAATAAACTATGGACATATCCAGATACAATTCCTGCCAATGCCGATTTGATTGAGTTCAAGCCCGATAGTATTTCCGACTTCCGGTACCAGCAGTTTGTTCATCGATGGAACAATACCCGGAAGAAATTCACCGGAGATGGTAATTTTATCGATTACAGCAAGCTTAATCAGATTACTGACCGGAAACAAGCGGCACTGGATTATGCCAAAGCATCGGGTTACAGTTCCGTTTTGGAAATGTTTGAAAA
>JAYFPP010000143.1:0-2201 GCA_034927635.1 Paludibacter sp. | reverse complement strand
TTTAGTTTACGGGGCGTACCGCGTCTTCCGAGGGCAAGCAAAACGGTTTGTGTGGTATAAATTTCTGCTTGATTTGATTTTACGGAATAAACACTGTTTTCTTTTGTAATGGCTTCTACTTTCGTGTTTTCTTTTATTGTGATATTATTTTTTGAAATTACTGTATACCATAATTCCAGCAATTCAGTTTTAGATGTTTCCTTCAACCTTATCTTACCGTAAAGGGGCAAATCCATGGGCGAAGTCATTACAATCTTCGACCGTGGATAGGTAAAAACCGTTCCACCTAAAGTGTCTTGTTCTAAGGTTAACACATTTAAGCCAGCTTTTTTTGCCGCCAATGTCGCCGAAATACCTGCCGGTCCCGCTCCTACAACAATTAAATCATAATCGGCCTTTATGTCCTTTTTTATTGTTTTTGCTATGTTCTCAACAGCCTCACGGCCCTGTGTGACAGCGTTTTTAATAAGACCCATTCCTCCTAATTCTCCGGCAATATATATTCCAGAAACGTTGGTTTCGAAAGCAGGTGAGATTTGCGGAAGATCCACCCCTCGCTTTTCGGTGCCAATCCATAACGAGATGGCTTCAACCGGACAAGCCTGAAAACATGCTCCATGACCAATACATCGCGAAGCATTAATTATTGTTGCTCGTCCGTTCCTGATTCCCAGAATATCGTGTTCGGGACAAGCTTTTATACAGGCTCCGCTTTTTATGCATCTGTTTGGATCCACAACAGGATACAACGAAACAGGCTCATAGACACCTTCCTCTTTTGCAATGGCAATTTTCTCCGTTACGTCCCTTGATTCGCGTCTCTGTTTGAGAATATAAATCAGTAAGACTCCTGCAATAAGTAAAGCAGCAATTCCGTAAATAACTATTTGTTCGAATATAAGTTCCATTTTTTCAGAATATCCATTTATAACCAAAGTACAAAACAACAGCCACATGAATTAGCATAATTATCAGCATGATAAGAGCAAAAGGTAGATGTGCAACATGCCAATAGTTGAATAATCTTTTCATCTTATCTAGCCTTTTGATTCTGCTGATTAAACCTTTCTGCTTTCTTATCAGTAATTTAATTTTAATAAAATCATCCCTGGAGATATTATTTGATAAAAGCTGTAATTTGATAAGAGAAAAACGTGTTGATTTTATTGATGAGAAGTCGATATTGTATTTGTTGTTTAATTCAAGGTCTAAATGTTCTTTTATATCCTGTAACTCATGCAAACTCAACTCTCTTCCTTCTATTGTCCGGGGAATTTGCAAATAAATATAACGTCCGATTACTCCACTCACCCAAACTATTGCCAGACTCCAGAATCCGACAGAAACAATTCCTCCAAACTTGAAAGATGTGTGATATAAAACAAAAACAGAACCTAAGGTGCATAGAAATATATGAAATTCGAGCCAGTATTTTAATACACCAATGCCGGAAAAGATTCTCAGCCTTTTTCTGGCCATATATCCGAATAACCCAAAAACAATGAGTAAAGTACCGATAATTCCCAGCCCGTGTCCTAAGAGTCCGCTTGGTTTTAACCATTCATAATAATGATGAAAGTATCTTTCTTCAATGGGTAATTGATAAAAACTTCTGCCAATGTAAGTTAATACAACAATACTTGCAATTGTGACGATAAAATATAAAGAAATCAAGATTCGATGAAGTGTTTTATTCATGTTAACTTTCTTTTTTCTTTTCTATAAGCCCAATAAATTAGTACAATAAGTCCGATAACAATAAAATACAGTACCGATGGAATTGGTGGAGGTGTGCCATTGCCGTACGAATGCATTCCCGACAGGTAATAGTTTACACCAAAGAATGTCATAATGATACTGCTGAAACCTACCAAAGCCAGACTGCTCAAAACAAACTGATTATTGAGTTTCGGAACGTTACGCAAGTGTAAGATAGCTGAATAAACCAGAATACTTACCAATGCCCAGGTTTCTTTTGGGTCCCAGCCCCAATATCGACCCCACGATTCGTTTGCCCAAACTCCTCCGATAAAGCAGCCTATTGTAAGCATTAATAGTCCGGCCATCAATGTTAATTCAATGATATAGCTTATTTCCTGAATGTATTGTTTCAGTCGGGCATTATTCTTTTTCGTGCGGGCAATCATTAAAATCAGGTTGAGCATTCCGAGCAGAGCGCCCATCGCCAGAAAACCATAACT
>JAYFPP010000234.1:0-1585 GCA_034927635.1 Paludibacter sp. | reverse complement strand
CACCTATTAATTACAAAGGAATTATTAGATGCTAATTTATTTCTTGCCTTTATCTTTGTGAAAAAAATTCTACCGGTTTAAAAGCAGAGATAAAATACCCATCATTCAAATTTTCAATAACATGAACTCATCCGAACTACTTAATATTCGCCTGTACAATCAGTTACTCACAAGTCATCAAATAAAAGAACCCCATGAGATAGTCGCATGGATGGGTGCTATGCAATCACAAACACTCGATATGGCCAAATGGGCTATCGGTGCGCGACTTGAAAATAAAACCGTAAAGGATATCGACGAAGCTTTGAATACCGGAGAGGTGATCCGTACCCATATCTTACGCCCAACCTGGCATTTTGTGTCGACAGAAGACTTTCATTGGATGTACGACCTGTCCAGCCCGCGTTTGAAGCCCATTTATCAGTCGTATGCAAAACAATCTGGTGCGGATGTAGCATTTGTTTATCGTGCTATTCCTTACCTGGAAAAAGCGTTGTTGGGTGGAAAACATCTGACAAAAACGGAAATTAGCGAAGTTTTGCAGACACAAAATATCACATTGGATGCCACACATCTGAGTGTACTAATATCATTTGCCGAGATGGAAGGAATTCTGGTTAATGGACGATTAAGCGGAAATAAGCAAACTTTTACCCTGCTTGGAGAATGGACAAGCCGAAAGCATACTTTGAATAAAGAAGAGGCATTGGAGCGTCTTGCCAGAAAATACTTTACAAGTCACGCACCGGCAACAGTCAATGATTTTGCATGGTGGTCGGGATTGACCCTTACCGAATGTAAGCAAGCCATTGAATTAATTAAGAGCGACTTTGTTTGCGAAACCATAAACGGACGCACTTTCCGGATGAAAAATGACCTGAAAGTACCGCCTTCAAGCATGAATTCAGCTTTACTGCTTCCACCTTTCGACGAATTTGTAGTCAGTTATAAAGACCGTACCGAACTGATAGATGTCACGCATTACGGCAAAGTGATGACAAACAACGGAATCTTTTCACCAACCATTATGCTGAATGGTGAGATTATAGGTGCCTGGAAGAAAACCGTTCAGAAAGGAATTCCTCAAATAGAACTCTCCTACTTTGAAAAAACGCCTGAAAGCATTCAACAGCTTTTTGAACCGGCAAAAAAACGGTTGGAGTATTTTTATGCGGACTGTAACCGGTAAATTTATACAACCATTCTCAGTGCCTCAATTGTTTGCTACCTAAAAAGAAATTTTTTCAATTTTCAACCCCTTCATTAAATTTTGAAGGATTAGCTACTTTCAGTGTTAGAATATTTTTCAACTTCCATTGTACGGATGGATAACCGTTCAAATCTCCGGCACAACACTTTTTCCAATCAGGGCTTCCACTTTCGAAAGAGAGTAGAAAATCCTTATCTGTATTGGTGAGATTTTCATTGACATTTTCTATTAACACCTTCCGTGTTATCTCGAAATCAGCATATTCGAAAGGCATATCGGACATTCCCTTAAATTGATTTTCAAGGGACATTTTTTGATCTACAGGATTCGGCTGCAAAGATTCAATGAGAGGTTTATCGCTTCCCAACAAATTGA
>JAYFPP010000034.1:0-49992 GCA_034927635.1 Paludibacter sp. | reverse complement strand
GCAAGGCGATATTGGTATATTTCACCCAAGCCGGTAGAAATTGGAGCCATCTCAATTTTTGCGAGACCCGCCGGGATAATGTCCTCGGCTTCTTTTAGGCGTTCTCCTACTTGTTGTCGTGCCCAGTAGATATCTACATTGTCTTTAAACACAATTGTAGTTACCGACAAGCCCAAACGTGAGATGGAGCGAAGCTCAATAATATTGGGGATATTGGCAACAGCTACTTCAATAGGTGCTGTAATTGAGCTCTCTACTTCCTGAACCGCCAAGGATGGGGCAAGCGAAATAACCTGCACCTGGTTGTTGGTTATGTCCGGGGTTGCATCAATAGGCAATTGGGTGAGCGAATACGTTCCCCAGCCAATTAATGCAACTACAAATAAGCCTATAATAAACTTATTCTTTATTGAAAAATGAATGATACGTTCTATCATAATTTATCTATTTATTTATTTTAAATGTACTGTGAAGACATGATGAACCCTGCCAATGATTCCTATTATGATAATCAAACAGGCAATAGTAATGAAAAACCATTTTATTACTTGTTTTAGCCGGATTTTATTTTTCTTCACAGGTTATTTATTTTTTGATTTATAATACTGATTAAATGTTTTTCTATTTTGGAAATAAACAATCTCAGGTTCGCCCCGATTTTTCAATCCAATCAAAGCATTAGCTTTGCAAATAGTGTCACCTGATAAGGGATCCGGGATAAATGCATCTTCCTTATAGTGATTAACGAGATGGTCATAGCAGTCACGGTTACAGAAGAAATAGTCTTTTCCTTTATAACTAAGTTTTAAACTTTTATGATTAAGTAGTTTGTCACCATTCATACAAACAAGTTCCGTGGGAACTTCCTTGCCATACAATGCATATTTACGGTAGACAAATTTTGTATCATATCTAAAAACGATGAATATATTGAAAAAAATTGCTAAAATGAAAAATGAGCCAAAGCTGATTAGTAACGTTCGATTAAATTTTCTATCTTCAATAACCTTCTTTTCCAGCAATTCCTTCTTTGTCAGTTTTCTTTTACTCATTTTAGAGCCTAATTTAAAACATGAACAAAAACCTGATATTTCTATCAGGGAGTTAAAATGCGAAGTGAAATTAAACTAAGGCAGGAGGACCTCTAAAGGATGGCTCGGATGAAAGATACTGTTTTAATACAACAAGATCTTTAATTGTGTGGAAAGTTAATGAAACTTTGTTGTGGAATTTTACTTCCTCATTGGACGTAATAAAAAGTAAAAGGGAATTAAACGCAGTTTTGTTATCAAAAGTAATTGAGTTGACTTTCTGTATAACAATAGTATTGAGAGCATGACAATGCTTATCGGCTTCCGTCGAAGATTCCCCACGGCTTTGATTGGTGGTGGAATTTGTAGAATTATGGTCGCAGCTCGTATCGAGGTGATGGTGATGAGGGATGGTAGCATGAAGTAGTATTACCAGACCAGCCAGCAATACTAATACAAACTTACTATTTTTCACCATTCTGTTCATAGAAATCTGATTACAACTGTTAGAACAACCGCAAAGATAATATAAAAGTTTATGCAACCAAGTTGCAAAGTTATTTCTTGCAGTTTGCACATGTGCCTTTTACGACCATATTAATGGTTTTGATTTCAAAACCAAGTGGTAATGTGACAGACGGAATAGGAGTATTATTTAAACAATAGGTGTGTTTACATTTAGTGCAAAAGAAATGCACATGCAGATCGTGCGGGTTGCATTGGCAATTTTCGGCACATAAAGCATATTTTACTGAACCTGTGCCGTCGTCAATACTATGAATAAGTTTATTTTCTTCGAATGTCTTCAGCGTACGGTATAAAGTGACTTTGTCAGCTTTATCAAATTTTTTTTCCAAATCGGATAAGCTAACCGCAACGTTCTGTTCGAGCAATGCGTCTAAAACCAATTCACGCATGGCGGTAGGTTTCATGTTCCTACTTATAAGTTTGTCATCGTTGTTTTTCATACTATTTTCAATTTAAGCATTCAAAAACATTCATTGAGAGATAAGATCGAATACTATTAGCTACAAAGTAACAACAAGTTTTTTAAATAGCAAGTCGGATTTAGTAAGACGAAGTTTATTCAGTGTTATTACTATCTTGTCGCTACTTCCTTTAATTACACATATAAAACATGGGCAAATATTATTTTATTGTATTTTCAAATTTTATTCTACTTTTGCATAACATTTTATCCCTTTTTCCGTTCATAGTAGCGAATGAAAAACTTACTCTCCATATTATTTGCTGTTTTGATACTTCTTTCGGGAATGCATCTAACGCTTGCAACACATTTATGTGGTGGGGAAGTTTCGGCTGTAAAGCTATCGTTTGCACATGAGACAGCCAGTTGCGGAATGTGTGGCGAGGCACAAAACACTTCTGCAGATAAAACAATCAGTACCGAAGGTTGTTGCAAGGACGAAATGTCTTATTATACAGTTGATACGAATTATAATCCTTCTTCTTTCCATATAAACAAACCTGTCGACCAACTCTTGCAGGTGTTTTATATTCCTGAAAATATTGGATTTACCTCTTTCCGTTCACTATATCACGCAAACACAAATGTTCAACAACCACCGGGTGAGTATTCTGCCTCTGCTGTAGACCGTCCCCTTATTTGTGTATTCCGTATTTAATCTACTTATCAATCAGCATATTAGCAGAATTTATTTTTTTGCTAATGCATTGCTATGCATTCTCCCGCACATTCTACTATCATAAAAAGATAATGAAAGTTTGACGCAGTCAGATCTGAATTTATCTTGAATTACTACCGACTTTGTTTGGAAAACACAGTCGGGAACTTAGTATTCAACTAATCAACTTGTTTCTAAATCAGATGAAATACACCATAACTCTATTCGTATCTTTAATTGTATTTGTTTCAGGTTCTTTTGCCCAAACAGAAGAAATATCAACTCATCAACTTAATTGGACTGGTATTGAAAAATGGGTGGCTGATTCAGCATCGGTAAGCGTACTATCATTTACCGGAGCGCAGTTTCCACATGAAAATCGTTTGCCATACTTTAATAAACGAATTGTATGTGATAAAGCCTTTTCGTATCAGGTAGAAATCAGAAACGAAGTTTATATTCCTTTGACGAGTGAGGAAACGACTTTGATAACTGAAAACAATTCAATACCGGGTACTATTCAACTTCTGACCGAAGAACTGCATGAACGTGGTACAAGTTTTTTTGATATTCATGTATTACCTTTTGTAAATCAGCAGGGCAAAGTGGTGAAGCTTCAATCTTTTGATTTGGTAATCAAAAAAACGGCACAACGGCAAAAGGCAGCAGCAGTAACACGGCGTACTTATGCAACTTCTTCAGTATTGGCACAAGGGAAGTTTGTGAAGATAAAGATTGCTGAATCGGGAGTTTACAAACTGACTTATGAAGATTTGTCGGCTATGGGAATTTCACCCGAAAACGTACGTGTTTTTGGTTACGGTGGCGGGATTTTAGAACAAAGTTTTTCGCTACCCAAAATAGATGATTTACCAGAAGTAGCCATTTGGATGCAGAAAGGATCGGATGGAGTATTCAATGCGGGTGATTATATCTTATTTTATGGACAAGGGGTTACAAAATGGGTGTATGATAAATCAAAATCTCTTTTTACTCATAGCATTAATATCTATTCAAAATACGGCTATTATTTTGTAACGTCGGATGCCGGTGTGGGTAAACGAATTGAAGAAAAAAGTATTGATGTTCCGACTTCGGCAATTTTAAATACAATTCAGGAATTTTCAGATTACCAGATTCATGAAGCAGAATTAGTCAATTTAGCTGAAACCGGAAAAGAATTTTACGGTGAAACCTTCAACGATAAATTATCATATAATTTCACCTTTAACTTTCCAAACATAGTCACGACTAACTCTGTTGCCGCACGCGTAAATGTGGCAGCCATTTCGTCTGTAGCTTCAACCTTTACATTTAGTTTAAATGGTTCACAAGCCAAAACGCTTACAGCTTCGGCAAAATCAAATGACATTTATACCGTTGCAACTGATGCGTCATCCAAATTCACTTTTACGCCTACAAGTAATCCTTTAATATTTACCGTAGCTTATTCAAAGCCAATGTCAACAAGTATTGGTTATTTGAACTATCTTGAAATTAACTGTCGCAGACAACTAAAAATGAATGGTTCTGCTATGCAATTTCAGAGTGTTGACTTTATTGGCACCGGAACATATAATCAATATCAATTAAGCGATGCCGGGAGTAATGTTCAAATATGGGATATCACCGATCAACAAAATATAAACAAAGTTCCTACTCAGATAGTAAATGGGAAGTTAACTTTTACTGCCAGTGGAAATGAATTGCGAAACTATTTGGCAATTGACCCAACTGATAAAGGGGCTTATTCAACCCCTGAGGTAGTTGGCGCAGTCCCCAATCAAAATCTTCATGCCATCAGTCAGGCAGACATGGTAATTCTGACACATCCCAAATTTTTATCTCAAGCTGAAACATTGGCTCAGGCACACCGTGAGAAAGATAACTTAACTGTGGCGGTAGTTACAACCGATCAGGTTTATAACGAATTTTCATCAGGAACACCCGATGCCACCGCTTACCGTTGGGTAATGAAAATGCTTTATGATAGAGCATTGAATTCAGGTATTACAACTGATTTACCCAAATATCTTCTACTTTTTGGGAAAGGTACTTTTGACAATCGAAAGATTCTTAGTAATTCGGGGGAAAACCTTATACTTACTTATCAAGCCGAGAATTCAACAGTGATAACATTGTCCTACAACACAGATGATTATTTTACGTTCCTAGATGATAATGAAGGTGTAAATGTGGCAGCCAATTTAATGGACATTGGAGTTGGTCGATTTTCGGTAACTACGGTACAACAAGCCACCGATGTTGTAAATAAGACAATCGGTTATATGAACAATACCGACAAGGGTAACTGGAAAAATCAACTGCTTTTTCTGGCAGATGATGGCGATGCATCTTTACACTCCAAACAGGCGGATAATGTGGCAGAATCTTTAGGCGGTAGCTTCCCGGCTTATCAGTTAAACAAAATATATCTTGATGCCTATAAACAAGAAATATCTGCCAGCGGTGAAAGTTATCCATTGGCAAAAACACGGTTTCAGAATTTGATCCGTTCCGGATTGTTTCTGCTTGATTATACAGGGCATGGCGGACCTACCGGTTGGACCAATGAAAGTATTTTATCAATAAACGACGTCAAAGCTATGTCGAATAAACATTTACCTATTTGGGTAGCACCAACCTGCGATTTCAATATATTTGATAATGAGCAGGTTTCAGCCGGAGAAACTGTTGTATTGAACCCGGTAGGCGGTGGAATAGGTATTTTGTCGGCAGTTCGTCCGGTATATGCTTCGCAAAACTATGTATTGAATAAACTGTTTTGTGAAAATTTATTCAAGAAACGAAATGGCGAACACATGCGTGTGGGGGATGTGATTGCTTTAGCAAAAAATAGTATAGGTACTGAAATAAATAAGCTATCCTACATTTATCTTGGTGATCCGGCTGTAAAACTAAATTATCCAACTAAATATAAAGTAGTCACTACCAACGTGAATGAAAGTGCTGCCTCAGTCTCTGATACTCTGCGTGCTTTGTCGGTAGCAAACATTCAGGGTGTGATTGCTGATGACGCGGGCAGTAAAGTTGAAGGTTTTAATGGTTCATTGCATGTAGTGGTTTATGATAAGGTGCAACGTATAACATCGCAAAATAACCATAATGATGGCACCATCACTTTTTCCGACCGACCCAATATATTGTTTTCGGGCGATGTTGCAATAACCAACGGGACTTTTAGTCTAACATTTATGCTCCCCAAAGATATTAAGTACAACTATGGAGGAGGAAGAATAAATTATTATGCCCAAGACGATGTGAATGATTCTGAAGCCCAGGGCTATTTTGAGAATTTTATTGTTGGTGGTGCTTCCAGTAACACAGTAGAAGATACAGAAGGACCAATGGTTCAATTATACCTTAATTCTACGAATTTCATATCAGGCAATAAAGTAAATGAAACACCTTTATTTATTGCTACTCTTTCAGACATAAATGGAATAAATACAGTAGGTAGCGGTATTGGACATGATTTAATGCTGACGGTTGATAAAGATCCAAATCAATCCCTTGTCATTAATGATTATTATCAGGCAAATGTAAATAGTTATACTGAAGGAACTATAAGGTATAAGTTGCCTGAAATGACAAACGGAAAACATACATTGACCTTCAAGGGCTGGGACTTGCTCAATAATTCAACCTCGGCTACTATTGATTTTGAAGTTGTAAAAGGATTGACTCCTGAAATTTACAGCGTTACAAACTATCCAAATCCGGTTAAGACTGTGACCAATATTGTTGTGATACATGATAGGCCGGAAACAGTTTTGGGAACTACTGTTGAAATTTTTGATATATCGGGAAGAAAAATCTGGAGCAAATCCCAATCGACAGTGGACAATATCACCTGGAACCTTGTAACCGATAGTGGGGTAAAAGCAAAAACAGGTATTTATTTCTACAGGGTGAACATAAAAACCCAAAACAGTGATACTTATTCTAAAACAAATAAAATGTTAGTAGTAGAGTAAAAGCATAGTTTATTGCATGAATTTGTCGCAAATACTACAAATTTGATAGCGTTTACGGTTTATTAACAACGAAATACAACAGAATATCAAATTTGATAATATATTTGCAAAACTTTTCATACAGTCATACGTTTATAGATTAAAATGAAAAAACTATTCTCCATATTATTTGCAACGCTGATACTCCTTTCGGGGATGCATCTATCGCTTGCTACGCATATATGCAGTGGAGAAATTAGTGCTACCAAATGGTCTGTTTTTGACGAAAAGGCAACTTGCGGTATGGAGTCGGACAATGCTGCCAAACCTGCCGAAAATAGTTTTACTTCCGAGTGTTGCCAGGACCAAATTTCATTTTACTCGGTAGATAATAATTATAACCCATCATCTACTACTCAGATTAATGAGCCTGTAAAACAACTTTTACAGGTTTTCGATATTCCCAAGGTACTTGGAATTCTATTCTACCATACGAATTCTACTTCAAACACATATGTCCAGCCACCCGGCAACTATATTGCCAATGCTGTAAGCCTCCCCGACATTTGTGTATTCCGTATTTGATTTTTTTATCACCACTAAGACACTAAGGACACTAAGTTTCACAAAGAAACAGTAGGTGGCTTTGGATTGTCGCATCAATTTCTTTTGACACATAGTTTCGTATAGCCTTACATATAGCAAAAGTCATTTACATGATTTATGGTAATAAACGGTTCATGGTGATAAGAACTAAGTGAAAATGGAAAAATCAGATTACAAATCCATAAAAAAACAAAATAATGCCAATCAAATTAGGGAAATATTCATTTGCAGGACCCTATACATCAATAGATCAACTAAGGAATATGCCTGGTGTATTTGGAGTGCTTTGTAAAGTACAAGGTGAACTGTTTTTGTTTGACGTTGGTGAAAGTTCTCAATTGAAAATGAAAGTAGAAAATCATGAGAATAAAGAATGTTGGAACAAGAACAATCAGGGGCAACTGCAATACTATGTTCGATATACACCGTTTACAAGCCAACAAAAAAGAAGAAAAGTTGAACTAAAACTAAGAGAAGTATTTCAGCCTACTTGTGGGCGGGATATACAGTATATGTCCCACAGGTTCTGATACTCCAATTTTACTAATTAAATGTAGTATTAAAAAAGAACAATTTAAAATTACAACAAAATGAAAACATTAAAATTATTTATTGTAGCTATTATAGCTCTGGCAGTTAGCGCAACCGCAACTGCACAAATGAAAGATCATTCCAACATGTCAGCTCCTAAAACTGAAATTATTAAAGTTGGGGGTAATTGTGAATCGTGTAAAGCCCGAATTGAAAAGGCAGCGAAAATTGAAGGTGTAACGAAGGCAGATTGGAACGAAAAAACAAAAAAACTGACTTTGGTTTATAACCCATCAAAAGTGAGAAGTGTGGACATTCAAAAGAAAATAGCTGATGCCGGACATGACACACCTTTGTTCAGAGCTGAAGCTAAAGTGTATAACGCATTGCCCAGCTGCTGCAAATACCGATAAAGCAAATTTGATATGAAAGTCTTTAGATATTTCTTAGCAGCTATCATAGCCATTTTTGTTAGTGTAACTTCAATTGCACAAATGCATGACCATTCCAAAGTGGATGCAACAACAAGACAAAAGAATATTAGTAAGAAGGAAACTGTCAAAGTTGCCGGTAATTGTGAGACATGTAAAAGTCGTATTGAGAAAGCGGCTAAATTGATTGGAGTTACTCAAGCAATCTGGAACGAGAAATCGAAAGTACTAACTTTCGCTTATGATCCGGAAGCTGTAACAAGTGACGAGATCCAAAAGAGTATTGCATCCGTTGGACATGATACTCCCAAATACAAAGCAACAAGTAAAGTGTATAACGCATTGCCCAGTTGCTGCAAATACAGATAAATAAAAATACAGTTTATAAATTAAACTAAATTTTAAAATTATACAATTATGAAAACAACAAAAAGTTTAGCAAAGAGAATTAGTGCTTTAGCAGTAATTGCAATTTTTGGAATGAGTTCATTGTTTGCTCAAAAGAGTGGAGTTTACAAAACGTATTCAGATTATCAGGCAGAAAAACTGACCTATGGTATTGATTGTGCGAAAGAAACACACAAAATAAAGTTGAATGACTTTTGGGGTAAAGACTTTATTACTGTTGTTCACGAAGGTAAATCTTATGATCTAAAGAAAGCTGATATTTGGGGCTTTGAACTCTGTGATTCCAAAATAGTACGCTTCCAGGGCAAAGAAGATTATCAACTTGCCGATAAAAGCATACTTTGGATTTATAGCAAACAAACTGTAGTAAGTGCAGGTGCAAAAACCGGAGGGACGAAAAAAGTAACTGCTTATTATTTCAGCAAAGGAGGAGCTGGTGAGATCAAACCACTGACTTTGCTAAACATAAAAGCTGCTTACCCGGATAATCACATGTTGCACGATGCAATTGATAGTAAATTTGATTCAGATGCTTCACTGGGAGTATATGACGAGTTTCATAAACATTATAAAATAAATCATTTTCTTGAAGCTCAGGGGATTAAATAGTTAAAGAGAGCTTCAGTTCGAGAAAATGAAAAAATGATTATTGCAGTTGTAATTTATATAATGGATGCTATGGTATTTAGCAGCGATATGACAGCTTTAAATGCTGGGTGTGGTGTGTCAAATCCCAGTGATACATATAATTACTGTTATGTATGAATATTTTAAAAGAGACAGGAAGTTGTTTTCCTGTCTCTTTTGAGAGTTACTTAGCGATAAATATTTTTTATAATTCAAAAATCAAAAATAATGAAAATGAAAATCACAATTACTGCAGTTGTTCTGATGTTAGTGTTTACAGCTTGTCAAAAGAATGAAATTTTTGACAGTGCTCAAAAAAATGAAGTCAAAGGTTATGAATTACAGCTGACCCAGGATTATACTCAGGCCAGTTTGTATCACTCGGCATTAATGCCGTCGACTTCTACAACTACGACAACGGGGACAACGACAACCACCAGCACCGGAAGTGATGGCACTGACCACGCGTCGCATCATGTCAAGGGACTTTCAAAAGTGAACTCAGCTGTTATCGACTATAACAAGCTGATGTTTATTAAAAATGACAGTCTGTTTTCAGAGCATTATTTTCAGTACTGTAAATATATGCTTCAGAATGAGAACAGCAATATGGTTGTTGATTCCACAGGTATGATGGTAAATCAAACAACAACCATGGGATTCGGAAATTCAATGGTCGGTAGTGGTATGGGCAATATGGGCGATAAAAGCAAAATGATACAGCTAATGGACAGTATGCATTTGTCGTTGAAGAACACCATAAATCCGGATTATATGCGAAATGACAGTATTCTGCATGAGCACATGGTTATGTGTAAAATGATGTCGACTCAAACAGACAGTATTGAAGGCGTGTATAACAAAATGACGATTTTAAGACGAAATCACAAGTCGCTTTAAAGATAATTAGAATTCAAATCAATTTCAATCAGCAATTTATCTGCAACCACCAATATAATTTGACTAACGAGTAGATTATAGGTTGCACTTTTATTTAATTTAATAACAAAATATCAATATGTATAAATATAAAATATCTATATTTGTGTTTTTAATTGCATTTATTTTTATTTCGTGCAGCAAAAAAATTGTAGAAAAAGCAGAAACAAATGAGACAAGTTATTACACTTGCCCTATGCACAGTGAGATTTTTCAAACAAAGCCTGGTCATTGTCCCAAGTGCCTAATGGAACTCGTAAAACGGGATCCAAACAAGAAAAGGCAACAAACCTATGATAGTGGCTATGGTGGCCATAGCGGACATACCGGTTCTGGTGGAGGTGGTGGACACCAACATTAATATTATAATGCATAATAGAATAAACAAAGAAAAAACAAAGACGATGAAAAAAATAATTTTAGGCTTAATAATAGCTACCATGACATTGGTAGCCTGTAGCAGTAAAAAATCGGCTGAAGGTCAGAATAGTAGTAATGACACTCTATCACATTCACAAATCGATAGTTCAAAATCATCTAGTTCGACTTCTCAGAAAGCAAGTCCGATAAGTGAACTTGTGAGTCAATACCTGCAAATTAAAAATGGTCTGGCAAATGATAATGGAACAATGGCTGCAACAGCTGGTAAGGCATTTGAAGAGGCAATTGCTAATGTAAACACGACAACTTTTACTCCCGAGCAAAAGAAAAAATGGGATGACATTTCTGCCGACGCAAAAGAAATGGCCGAACACATAGGTAAAAATGCAGATAAACTGGAACATCAGCGGGAGCATTTTGAAATGCTGAGTACGGATATGTACGACTTAGTGAAAGCTTTTGGAGCAGGTCAAGTTCTATATAAGGCTGCTGACACCATGTATAATAATGGGAAAGGAGCTTTTTGGCTCAGTGAAACCAAGGAAATTAAAAATCCATATATGGGTAAAGCAATGTCTGGCAGTGGTTCAATAAAAGAAGAAATAAAGTGATTTTGAGGCTAGTAGTCAAAATACTGTTGGTAATAGTTATTCTATTTATAGCTATTCAATTTATTCCATCATCTAAAAATACTGATGGACGGGAATCGGCAACTGATATTTCGAAATCAGTGTCAACGCCCTATAAGGTGCAATCTGTACTTAGAAATGCCTGTTATGATTGTCATAGCAATAACACCGACTATCCATGGTATTCAAAAATTCAACCGGTTCGTTGGATGATGGATACTCACGTTAAAGAGGGGAAAGAAGAACTAAACTTCAGTGAGTTTGGCAGTTATTCTACAAGAAGTCAAATAAATAAATTGAAGGGAATTGCCAATAGTATTAAGGATAACATTATGCCTTTATCTTCGTACAAATTAATGCACAAAAGTGCAAATTTAAGTGACGAAGAAAAGAATCTAATAATTAATTGGGCATTACAAACAAGTGATAGCCTATCTATAAAGAAATAAAAAATGAAAAAAAGAATATTAATATCAGCAATGGCAATTCTAGCCATTTTTACAATAACTGCTACTGCAAATAATTTATTACAAGAGCAAACCGTAAAAGCAGAATATACATGCCCTATGCATCCTGAAGTTATTACGGATAAACCGGGACAATGTCCTAAATGTGGAATGGATTTGGAGAAAAAAGAAGTAGCCAAGGTTGAATATACCTGCCCTATGCACCCTGAAGTTATTTCAGAGAAACCCGGAAAGTGTCCAAAATGTGATATGACCCTTGTGAAAAAAGAAATAGCCAAGGTTGAATACACCTGCCCAATGCATCCCGAAGTTATTTCGGATAAGTCAGGGAAATGCCCCAAATGTGGTATGGAACTGATAAAAAAAGAAAAAGGTGCAAAGAAAAAGAATATGATGAAGGGTTGTGGCACGATGAACATGTAATTAATTTACCAGATGCACAGACATTAATATATTAATCAATTAGCACATAAGAATTATGTTTAATAAACTCGTTCATTATTTTCTCTATCATAGGTTGATTACGTTTATTTTCCTTATTGCTTTTTTGGTAATGGGAATTGCGTATGCGCCATTTAACTGGAAAACCAGTATACTTCCCCGAGATCCGATTCCGGTAGATGCTATTCCGGACATTGGTGACAACCAGCAAATTGTTTCAACGGAATGGATGGGGCGTTCGCCAAAGGATATTCAGGATCAGGTTAGTTATCCGCTTACATCGGCATTGCTTGGTATTCCCGGAGTGAAAACGATTCGAAGCACTTCGATGTTCGGCATGTCGTTTATCTATATTATTTTCAAAGATAATGTTGAATTTTACTGGAGCCGTTCGCGCATCCTGGAAAAACTGAATTCGCTTCCTGCGGGAACGTTGCCGCAAGGTGTTCAACCATCACTTGGACCAGATGCGACAGCTCTGGGACAGATTTTTTGGTACACACTTGAAGGTCGCGACCCAAAAACGGGTAAACCCAATGGCGGTTGGAATCCACATGAATTACGCACTATACAGGATTTTTACGTAAAATACAGTCTGTCGGCAGCCGAAGGGGTTTCCGAGGTAGCATCTGTTGGCGGTTTTATCAAAGAATATCAGGTTGATGTCAATCCCAATGCATTGAAAGCTTTTGGCGTGTCAGTGATGGATGTGATGAATGCCGTGCGGAAAAGTAACCTTGATATTGGGGCTGAAACCGTGGAACTGAATAATGTAGAATACATTATCAGGGGATTGGGTTATGTAAAAAATTTAGACGACCTTGATAATTCCGTAATATCGGTGCGTAATAATGTACCGGTACGCATTAAGGATGTAGCCCGAACTTCGTTTGGACCTGCAACCCGTCGTGGTGGTTTGGATAAAGCCGGAAGCGAAGCTGTGGGCGCGGTGGTTGTGGCTCGCTATGGTTCGAACCCAATGGAGGTAATTAACAATGTAAAAGCTAAAATTAAAGAAATTGAAGCAGGATTACCTCAGAAAACATTGCCAGATGGTTCGGTTTCGAAAGTGACTGTTGTTCCGTTTTACGATCGCACCGGACTTATAAAGGAAACCATCGGCACATTGGAATCCGCATTGACGCATGAGATTATTATTAGTATCATTGTAATTATAGTATTGGTTTTAAATTTAAAATCATCGATTATTGTTGCTGGGCTTTTACCTTTGGGCGTATTAATGACATTTGTTTTGATGCGTTTTTTTGGCGTGGATGCTAATATAGTAGCTTTGTCGGGTATAGCCATTGCAATTGGTGTAATGGTGGATATTGGTATTGTTGATGTGGAGAATATACTGCGACATTTGGAAATGCCCCAAAACAAAGGAGTAAGGGGTAAAGCCTTAATGAAAGTGATTTACGATGCTACTACCGAAGTTCGTGCAGCTGTGGTTACTTCCATTGCCACCACAATTGTAAGCTTTTTACCTGTGTTTGCGATGGAAGCCGCCGAGGGGAAGATGTTTCATCCGCTTGCTTTTACCAAAACCTTTGCGCTGATTTCCGCTTTTGTTTTAGGTATTGTTGTATTACCAACATTAGTTCATATTCTTTTCGACATCCGAATTGATACAAAAAAAATCAGAAGATTTCTTAATATAGGATTGATACTTGCAGGGATTTGTATTGTCGCTATTTGGCAAATAGTACCTGCATTGGCATTGGTAGCTATTGGGATAAATAATTTATTCGGTTATAAATGGTCGGATAAACGGAAAGAATATCCAAATTATATCAATATTGCCATTACGGTACTTGTTGCGCTTTATTATTTAACGGTTGAATGGTTACCGTTGGGTGCGCATAATGGTACATTCATAAACTTTTTGTTTGTTGCCGGTATTGTAACCGTAATATTGGCAGCCCTGATGAGTATGGTTCATTTTTACGAACCAATCCTTCGTTGGGCATTGCTCAATAAATGGAAATTTCTGTTACTGCCGGCATTTACGTTGATTTTTGGTTTCGTAATCTGGAAGGGATTTGATAAAACATTTGGTTTTATTGCACAAGGATTCGATAAAATTGGTTGGCATGCACCCGCCAAAGCATTTCCGGGTATTGGGAAAGAATTTATGCCTTCGTTGAATGAGGGATCATTTCTTTTAATGCCTACCAGTATGCCGCATTCGAGTATCGAAAAAAATCTGAACTATATCGAAACGCTTGATAAACGTTTGGCAGCCATACCCGAAGTAGAAGTTGCAGTTGGAAAATGGGGACGTGTGAATTCGTCGTTAGACCCAGCGCCTGTTCAGATGTTCGAAAACACCATAAACTATCGACCTGAATATATTCTGGACGAAAACGGACACAGAATGCGTTTTAAAACCAATAGTGATGGAGCTTATCTGTTGAAAAATGGCACAAGTTATCATCCTGAAAAAGATGATTTCAGGGTAATTCCTGCTGATAGTTTAATCGCTTCTGAAAGAGGCTACTACTTCAGGCAATGGCGACCACAGATAAAGAAGCCAACCGACATTTGGAACGAAATAGTGAAAGTAACCAACATTCCCGGATTAACTTCGGCACCAAAGCTACAACCCATCGAAACCCGATTGGTAATGCTATCCACCGGAATGCGGGCGCCCATGGGACTGAAAGTGTACGGACCTGATCTGGAGTCGATAGAAAAAGCGGGTATGCAGTTCGAAAAAGCGCTGAAAGACGTTCATTCGGTAAAAACAAGTTCGGTATTTTACGATCGTGCTGTGGGTGCGCCGTATATGGAAATAAAACTGAACAGGGAAAATATGGCACGTTACGGAATGACGGTCAGCGACGTGCAGGAAATCCTACAAGTAGCCATGGGCGGTATGGCGTTGAGCACTTCGGTAGAAGGACGTGAACGTTTCCCAATGCGGGTAAGGTATGCACGTGAATTGCGGGATAATCCGGAAGATATAAAACGTATTCTGATACCTGCTATGAATGGAACACAAATCCCATTGAGCGAACTTGCCGACATAAACTATACTCGTGGCGCTCAAATGATAAAAACAGAAAATACGTTCCTAGTAGGTTACGTTATTTTCGACAAAGTGGAAAGTAAAGCCGAAGTGGATGTAGTAAACGAAGCTTCCGATATTCTGAAAAAGAAACTAGATTCAGGTGAATTGAAAATGCCCAACGGTGTTACCTATAAGTTTGCCGGGAACTACGAAAATGAAATTCGAGCATCTGAACGCTTATCAATTGTAATTCCTATCAGTTTAATACTTATTTTACTGTTATTGTATTTTCAATTTAAAACCATCACAGCTTCGTTAATCCATTTTTCGGGAGTTTTTGTAGCTTTTGCAGGTGGATTTATCATGCTCTGGCTATATGGTCAGGATTGGTTTTTAAACTTTTCGGTAGCAAATGTAAATTTACGTGATCTTTTTCAGATGCACCCAATTAATTTGAGTGTTGCTGTTTGGGTAGGATTTATTGCACTTTTCGGAATTGCAACAGATGATGGGGTAATGATGGGAACTTATATTCATCAGGTTTTTGAGGATAGACAGCCTTCAACAGTAACCGAAGTACGTGAAGCGGTGATTGCAGCCGGGAAAAAACGTGTTCGACCAGCAATGATGACTACAGCAGTGGCAGTTATTGCTTTATTACCTGTACTCACATCAACAGGCAAAGGGGCTGATATAATGGTGCCGATGTCCATACCAACCTTCGGAGGTATGATTATACAGGTTATGACTATTTTTGTAGTTCCGCTTTTTCAAGCCATGTGGCGTGAAAATGCAGTAAAGAAACATGCAAAAATTGCAATTCAAACAACAAACAATGAGGAGGATGTATGAAGAGAAAAAATATAAATAGAGTAGTAGTACTACTTTGGGTATTGTTGTCCTCTGCCGGTGCATTTGGCCAGCAATCGGATTCGTTGCTGAATTATCTAAAAATAGCAATTAAGAATAACCCCACAGTAATGCAGCGATATAATGAATATCAGGCTGCCTTGCAGAAAGTGCCGCAGGTAGGTAGTTTGCCAGACCCGCAACTAGAGCTGGGTGTTTTTTTGAGTCCCATGGAGTTGATAGGAGGTAATCAGGTAGCTGATATTAAGCTTATGCAAATGTTTCCCTGGTTTGGCGTTATTAAAAATGCCAAAGACGAAATGAGCCTAATGGCTAAAGCCAAATATGAGACCTTCAGGGATGCTAAGTTGCAGGTGTCTTATGATGTGCTGCGGACGTGGTTTGATTTGTACAAAATCCGTCAGGATATCAGAATATCTCAAGAGAATGTCGACTTACTGAAAACCATCGAACGTTTGACTGTTGTAAAATTCAGATCAGGCTCTTTGGGAGGCGGTTCTACCGCTTCTTCAGGTGGTGGCATGTCTGGTGGGGCTACAACTACAAATTCAGGAAGTTCTTCGGGTATGAATTCCATGGGTGGCAATTCAGGTACAGCATCAGTCTCACGCTCTGAAGCTTCAACTGGTTCATCCTCTATGGGTTCATCTTCCATGGGTTCATCTTCAGGTACTACAAGTTTAAGTGATGTGTATCAGATTCAAATTGAGGCAGGTAATCTGGAAGACAATATCGCTTCATTGAGGAATGAAGAGCAAGTAGTGATGGCAAAGTTCAACAGCCAGTTGAACCGACCAATGAAAACGTCTGTTTATGTTCCGGATTTATTGCCGAATGAACCGTTGGACATAGCTTATTTGTCGGTTTCCGATTCAATGTTTACCCGAAATCCAATGCTAGGGATGTTACAATATGAACAACAATCATTTGACGCTCGTGTAAAAATGCAGAAACAAATGGGTTTGCCCATGGTTGGATTAGGCGTTAATTATTCCGTAATTTCTAAAAGCCCCATGTCGACATCTTCGATGAATGGACAAGATATGATTATGCCCATGTTGACGGTGACTTTGCCAATTTATCGTAAGAAATATAATGCACAGCAAGCAGAAACAAAGTTTTTGAAAAAGGCTACGGAGCAAAACTACCAAGCCACTGCTAATGCTTTGCAAACGGAATATTACGAAGCACTGCAATTGTATAACGATGCGCAAAGGCGTATGAAATTATATGATAACCAGACTCAATTAGCAAAAAAATCATTGGATATAATGATTAAAACCTTTTCAACATCTGCCAGTGGTCTAACAGATATTTTGCGTATTCGCCAGCAACTGTTCAGTTATGAATTGAAGCAAGTGGAAGCAATAACAGATTTCAACAAAGCTGAAGCCTGGGTAAAGCGATTGACAAATAATTTATAATTCTCCCGATAGTTATCGGGAGCACAATTCATAATTACAAGAAGTTATAAATTCGCATTCAACAAAATACATTTATGAAAAAAATAGTTTTAAACAAATATGTCCGTTACGGACTTTTGATACTTGCCGGATTGTTTCTTGGCTGGTTGTTTTTCCATTCGTCAAAGCCGGTGAAAGATGAACATAATCATTCAGCAACTGAATCAAAAAAACAAATGTGGACTTGCTCCATGCACCCACAAATCAGAGTAGATCATCCGGGTAAATGTCCGATATGCGCTATGGATTTAATACCAGTCACTGATGGTGGCGGCGCGAAGGTAGATTCGGATGCCGTGCATTTTACAAAAGAAGCAGCAGAGTTGGCAAATGTTGCAACCTCTATTGTCAGTCACCAAAGACCAAATAAAGAAGTCCGACTTTATGGAAAGGTGCAAGCTGATGAACGGTTATTGCAAAATCAGGTGGCGCACATTGGCGGGAGAATAGAAAAGCTAATGGTGAACTTTACAGGTGAACAAGTAAGAAAAGGACAGCTGCTGGCAATGATTTACTCTCCTGAACTGGTTACAGCTCAACAGGAATTACTGGAAGCGGTAAAAAGTAAACAAAGCCAACCCGAAATTTATGAAGCGGCCAAAGAAAAACTAATGCAATGGAAGTTGACCGAAGTTCAAATAGCACGGATTGAAACTTCAGGCAAGGTGAAAACAAATTTTGAAATTTATTCCAATACTTCAGGAATCGTAATGTCTAAGCGTGTCGCTACAGGGGATTATGTTTCGCAGGGAGCGGTATTGTTTGATATTGCCAATCTTTCGAATGTTTGGGTGCTGTTTGATGCTTATGAAAGTGATTTACCATTTTTGAAAGTAGGCAATACCATTTCGTTTACCTTGCAAGCTCTGCCAGGAACAAATTTCTCAGCTACGATTAAATTTATTGACCCTGTTATTGACCCGATAAATCGAGTGGCGAAAGTCCGTGTTGAAGTTGGAAACGGTGGCGGGAAGCTTAAACCGGAAATGTTTGCAACAGGCGTAGTGAAGGCAAATTTGAATGAATTTAAAGATAAGCTAGTTATACCACGCTCTGCGGTTCTCTGGACTGGCAAACGTTCTGTTGTGTATGTAAAACAGTCAGGTGCAACAGACCTTAATTTTAGAATGCGTGAAATAGAACTTGGGCCAATGCTAGGAAACAGCTATGTAGTGCTGGACGGACTTATGGACGGTGAAGAAATTGTAACCGATGGAACATTTAGTGTGGACGCTGCGGCTCAGTTGGCAGGTAAACCAAGCATGATGAATCATGGCGGACCTAAGCCCCAAAAAGTTAGTAGCATGCCGGGTATGGATATGTAATATAAATTTAAAATAAAGCAGAAATATGAAAACAAGAATGATTTATTCGCTAATCCTGGTTTTGGGATTAACTCTTGCGGGTTCAACTTTCAGTGATGCTTATGGTCAGACACCAAAGAAAACTGAAATAAAAGCACCCACTGTGAAGTACACGTGCCCAATGCATCCTGAAGTTATAAAGGATAAGCCAGGGAAATGCCCCAAATGTGGTATGACACTGGTAGTAAAAAAAGAGGTAAAGAAAATGAAACCTGAAAACAAAAAGGACTCAACAAAAATGAAACATACTACAGAAATGAAAGGTATGAAAATGTAAAAGTGTGATTTTTTGTCACAATCATAAAGAAATCAGGTCGATTCAGTAGAATCACCTGATTTTTGATTTTCTAGACCTCTTCCAATTGCAATCCGTTTATCAAAACCAATACAGCTTTGTTTTTCTCAATCATTGATTGCAAAGTTGGACTGAAAAAACTTTGAATTTCCTGTGTGTTTTTCTTAGATTTAAATTCTGCAATAATAAAATCGGCAATGTCTAATCCATTGGCTCTGTCGTTATCAGTAGCTTCGTCTTCCAATAAAGTTGATATTGAACACCTCACCCCTAACCCCTCTCCAACCTCTATCCCCCTTCGGGTACTTTCTCCACTTGGAGAAAGAAAACCGACTTTTTGAGTGTTTGAGGGGGAAAGAGAATTTATAATTTGTGCTTTTTGACTCCATTTTTCGAAAGCTCCTAAATCCGGGTAAAGCATTACATTTCGACCTTTCAAAGCCTGGCATTTTTCAATTGATAATCCATTCAGGCTTCCGGCAGCAAGCCAAATCATATCAGGCACTATGCAGCTGGCAATGATAGCTGATTTCTCACTTTCTACTATTGCAACATGTTTGTTCGGATAAATTCTCAATAAATGCTCCCCAAAGAAACATTGCTGTAGGTTGAAATCTTCGGGTAATGTGCCGGACTTTTTGAGTTTATTATGCACCCAATCAATTGCCCCGCTTTCGTGTTTTATGCGTCTACCTGTGCCCGGATTATACTGCATAATTTTTCCTGTTCGGACTTTTCCCGTAATATCGATTTGCCAAAAGATCACTTCCTTTAAGTTGGTTGCTCCCAGAGCGTAATTCTCAACTGCATTGTGTATTTGGTCATCTGAGAAATAATCGAACAGGAAGCGTACAAAATTGCTTTTGTAGCTTGCGGATTTTTGGACGTAGCTGAAAGGGATAGTACCCATTGGGCGAGGTGGCTCGATTGGCTTGGACCCCACCCAACCTCCCCCAAGTGGAGGAATAAGAGACCTCTCTCCAGCCCTCTCCACTAGAGAGGGAGCAAGAGGATTATCGATAAAATATTGTTTTGGGGTGTAATGATAACCACATTTGCTTTCGCGGTTGCACTTGCCGACAATGTCATGAATGGGTTTATGCGTGGTGCCATCTAAATACTGCGTGAAACTAAGTTTTGCTTTGCACGATGGGCAATCGTGGCGGGTTTCTTTGCCTTTGTAGGGTTGGAGGTATGGGTGAGGGTAGTTCATAGTTGATAATTGATAGTGGAAGATAGTTCTTGTGATTATATTTTTTAAGTGTTTTCTTTGGAAATTGGTTGGTTGCGGTGTAAAATGGCTGAAATCGTTTGCTGTAAGCAGTTGTAGCGATATTTGACCGCAACTAAAATGTGTTTTTATTCATTTATACTTTTGATTTGGTTGCGGGGTGTTTCTTCTGAAAGCCTTACTGATAAGGGATTTCAGAAGACCGCAACCGCAACTCCGCAACCAAGTACAGTTATCAGTGAACAGTTTTCATTATTCGTTGCATATTTTTGATACAAATTGCCGGGACAAACCAATGGAGTCTGCAAATGCTTGTTTATTCTTAATGCCATATTCTTTTTGAATTGTTTTTATTGCTTCAGCTGGAGTCATTTTTGTTGGACTCTTAGTCGTGTCAACCAATGCAATTTTAGAATTAAAGTAGTCGCAAAGCTTTATAGCGTATTGCATTGCTTCTTTTGTTATTATTCCTTGTTGCCATTCTGTATTGTCGTAAATACCCCGGATAATTTGAATAATGAGGGCTAAGCGTAGTACCTGAATTTCCATTTTGGCATATGTAGCCCGAACAAAGTTATTTGAGCAACTATTTACCAAGTCGGTAGTTTGGTTGGCGTATTCAATAAACAGCTTTTTCGCTTCAGCGGAAAGTGTGAATGGACTTTCAACCCTTGACAGATAATAGCAATGAGTAATCAATTTTTCGTATCTATCAACAATCAGTTTATCGGGTATTCTTTCGGAATATTTTTGTTTTTTGACTTCCTTAGGATAGACATACAGAAAGCGGCTTGCAAAACCATTTTCTTTGAGCGTATTGCTACTCAATGCTATGTTTAATACTTCGGGTTGTATTGTGCCGCAAATGGTCAGAAAAGGCTCAGGTATCTGTAATGGTTCTTCGCTTTTCCGGTTGATACAGAATTGTGCATTATTGAAAATGGACAAATACCGGCTTATTTCTCCGTTCTTGTTGTATCTGCCAAAGTCGGCAAACCAACCTGATAGTTCATCTCTATAGAGTGATATAGATCCGTTGTTGCGGAACATGGTTTGGTATAAACTCTCTGGAGTAAAATCATCAATAAGGCATTGTTTGAAAAATGGTTTTTCCGGTTCCTGGGTTTTGAGTTGCTTTGCTTCCGCACATTCCACTTTCCAACGGCTTAGTTCTACTTGGTAATCATCGTAACTTGCATTGTCCAGTTTTTGTAACGGACGGAAAGCAGCTGCCACCGGCTCTGTTTTTCCTACACCGGGAGGAGCAACCAGCATAACCCATAATTGTCCAAAGTTCTTGTATTTGCCACTGTCTATTACAAACTTTTTCCTAGCTGCTGCGCTCACAGCACATAAAGCTGACATGACCGGGAACTCAATGGGGACTCCATACACTTCTGAAACCTCCAAAGCAAAATCAAGGATTACCTGAGGTAGCCCATTAATTGGAAAAGCAGTATCATTTGCACTTGAATTCATACTATTGGCATGAATCTCAGCTTTTAGCTGTTGAATGAAATTTGTAGTTTTGTTTTGCTCTTGGTTATTTGCCTCTTCGGATACTGCAAGGTTCGAAGGGGCTTCTTTTTTGTCTATCATGGCTTTCTGGCCTTTTTAATTGATTTATGATAGTTGTCGTCCAATAGTTTCTGAATATCCGACATTCTGTAGTAGATTTTCCCACTGATTTGAGAATAACTAATCAATTCGTGATCTCTCCACAGCTGGGCGGTGCGTACACTGATACTCATTAAATCCATAAATTCATCATTTGAGAAAAATGGATCATCAGGAAGCTTTCGATTTTCATTCAATCCCTGCATCAAATTATCTAATCGTTTAAGTAGCTCTTCGTGCTTCTGACCAATTTCTTTCAGGGACTCAATGATTGTTTCATCATCGAGCATTTTCTTCCTGATATCAGCTTCAAACTTTTCGAAATGTTCCTTGAAGTTCATCTGTTACCCTTTCCGTTTGAAAGTTGGTTTTCTTTCTCTTCGATAAATTCTTCTACCGTTTGGACTCTGTTAGCTAATAACCATGCTTCAATTTCGTCTCTTCGGAAAAGTACTTTAGCATTTCTCTTATAAAATGGGATTGCTTTTTCACAAATCATTTTATTAATAGTGTTCACAGCATAACCGGTTAGTTTACTACATTCATTTTTTCCAAAGGTATCCGGGAAAGATTCTTGTTTTGTTTGTACTACCAGTTGCGGTTTCACCATTTCTCCTAATAAATCTTTGAATTGGCCAATGGTAAGAGCTGCTAAGGGAGTTTCGTTTGTCGGTTGAAATTTCGTTTCCATAATCGTACTTAATTTTGATTTTATGGAAGTCAATAGCTGCGCAGTCTATTGGCTTTCCTGCTGCAAATGTATCATCAAAAATATAAGCAGATACCATAAAATTATGGGAATTATTGGGTCGTGGCACGACTTGTAATAAGTCGTAGTAGGTCGTAGTTGTAATTAAAAAAGCCTCATAATCGAGGCTTTAACCGGGTCGTAGTAAGGTCGTAAATTTTGTTACTTTTTTTGCTTTGCGATTGTGATAATCTGTTCTATTTCTTTATATAATTTACTTGATTCGTAAATTTTCCGGGTAGGTTTAATGTATTTAATCCTATAAAACGCTGTTTTAATAGTAGCTGCTATGCTTTTTCCACATAAATGTTGAATGATATTTGATAGCATTGTGGGTGTTCCTTTCCACTTTAATGGTTCAGGTACTTTAATGTATTTCCGATTGAACCAGAAGAGCCAAACATCAGTGTTAGAGTTGTCAAGTTTCTTTTTATGGATAAGGTATAGCATTATTTTTATCAGACAGTCATCGGAAAGAGGGGAGTAGAACTTCGGAAGTGTTTTGTCTAGTAAGTTTTCCCTTCCTTTTCCTAAATTTACAAAACTAACTTCCAAATCATTCTTGGGTTGCTTTACTCTATTACTTTCGTCGAATAGATACAAATTGTGTTTGGTTTCCTCAGCTAGTACAACCAAGTCAATTTTGAAACAGGAAAATAGCTCTATCAACTTGTCTGTAAAATCAAGGTGATTAATCAGTCGGGCTGTGAGGTCATAGTTTGGATACTTCTCTAAACTTTCTTCATTTTGAATCACAACTTTATCTTCAGCTAATAATTTGCGATTCAAAACAATTTCAAACGTTTCTGAGCATATGATTCTATCTGATACACTAGCTGCAACCATCCCTGAAATAAAGGCTCGTCTGGCACAATGCGAACTTATTTTTTCAAATAAAGGTGCATGTGCTGTTTGGTTCGTTTCAGAATCAAGATAAGTTATCATTCTATCCAAACCAATATATTCGAATAATTCCTTTAATCCTTTATTATAGGTTTTTAATGATATTCTCGGAACAATATAATCTGATTTACTTTTATATTTCATAATAATATCTTTTGCTTTATCAAGCAATGGTACTTTTACCAAAACCTCATATTTAAATGTTTTAGACGGATAGTATTCTATACATCCATGTATTATGTCTGAATGTTTCAGGTTGAAGAAATCCGACACCCGGTAACCTACCAAACAATTCAATACGAAAATATCTCTTATCTTGTTTAAACGAGGATTATCAATGATTACTTAATGAAGGTATTCAAATTCATGTACTGTCAAGTGAAGAGGAGTAGCATATTTATCAGAAGCTATTCGAAAACCTTCAAATGGGCTAGTTATTTCCTTATTTGCTTTCTTGTAATGATACAGAAAAGGCCTCAACTTTTTTAGATATCCGCTATAACAACTACTTCAAGTTTTCAAATTCAGCCATAATCTCAGGCATTGATTCAATTGTATCATATATATCTTTCAGTGCTTGTAAAAGGTTCAAGGTTTCAACCGCTTCGGGTACAAGTCCCTCTGAATCAAATGATTTGGAGGGATTTTTTTTATTTGCGGTGAGTGTCTGGGACAACTGTTACAATTATTGATGTTCAGAATACAAGGGCATTGTGAATTGAAAGTCACTCCCTTTTCCTACTTCACTTTCAACAAAGATTTTGCCGCCGTGTTTGTCGACAAACTCTTTGCATAACATCAAGCCAAATCCGGTTCCTTTTTCTCCTTTGGTGCCGGGGGTTGTATATACTTCAGAAATTTGCCAGAGTCTGGCTATTTCGCTCTGACCAATACCAACGCCATTGTCGGATACGGTAATCGTGGCAAAGGCTCCCGCAGGTTTAGCAGTAATGGTAATTTTTCCTTTTGAATGTGAAAATTTGATGGCATTCGAGATTAAATTACGCATTATGGTGCGTAACATATTTGCATCGGCAAACAATTGTATGTCAGTATTATCCTGATAAATGATGTCTATTTCTTTTGATTGGGCACTTTCAGTCATAAGTGAAATTACTTCCTTACAAAGGGTTTTAAAATTAATTGCTTTGGGTTCAAAAGGGATTTTTCCCGATTGCGAACGCGACCATAACAACAGTTCTTCGAGTAAGTCGAAAGTCCTTTTTGCGGAGTTATGGAGTATGTTGAGATGTTTTTCCATCTTCTCCTCGTTATAATTCCTGAAATTACTCAGGAGCAATTCAGAAAATCCCGAGATAGAAAGCATTGGATTGCGTAAATCGTGGGCAAGAATTTTTAAAAAACTGTCTTTGTCCTCATTGGCTTTTGTCAATTCATCGTTGGCAGTATTTAATTGTTTCATGGTTATTTCCTGCTGATGTGTTTTTTGCAACAACTCCCGCTGCAGGGCACCTATCTCAGCATTCATTTTGTGCAAATTAGTGTTTTGCTCAGTCAGTAATAAAATATCTACTCCACCTATTATCATAATTTTATCGTCGTTGCGATAAATATTGGCAAAAATGGATGTGTTTATGGTGTTATTATCCCCGATTGTCAGATAACCATTGAACACTAACCCGGATTTGATTTCAAAACTGATAATTTTTTCGTAGGAGGGATTAATCAGCGACTCGCATGGATCACCTTTGATTAGCGCCTGAAAAGCATCGTTGGCAAAAATAAGTTTTTTCTCAGATGAATATACAGCAAAGCAATAAGATCTGCTTTTTGCAAGCGCATCGTAGATCTCTGATTTCCATTCTGAGAAATTATTTTCAACCATGATTCAATGTAGTGATTTTGATTCAGAGAGATCTTCGTCAGATAGTTTTACGAAAACCGGAATATGAATTTGCATCCATTCATATAAAGGATAAACTTCACGGTATGCTTCTGATGATAATGATTCTTTCATGATGATGATCCACGCATTCAGTTGCGCAGCCCAATAGCTTGTCGAAAAACCATGACTGCGATAGTCCCTGAATACCCACAAAACAGTATCCATAAGGACTTCAGCATTATAATTCTTCAATATTGAAGCTATAAAGCGGACATGATTGGCGTGATTGTCTTTCATCATTTCAACATTGTTTTCTCCAATAAGATGCACCAAATCAGATCGATCCAACATCAAAACGTTCATTTTTCCAACCAATAATTCTCCTTTCTGTAGGTACTCCTGATACGTTGATCCGCTGACTTGCTGTATTTTTTCAGCAGTGGCTAAAAGTTCCTCTTTGTTCATCTTTTTCAGGTTTTTTCAGATAATTATCCAAACTGTTTAAATCGGGTAAAAATACAACATTTTTATAGGATGAAATTACTTCAATTCCTCCATGTCGGAATGCTTGTCCGCCAACAAAAATTTTCAATTCCGGAAACTCATTGGTGATTTGCTGAATCATTTTCTCCAGGTCAGGCAAATGAAAATACAAGCTTACTGAAATTGCCAGCAATGTTGGTTGATTTTCTTTAGTAAATCGAATCAGTGAACCGATTGGGGTGTTTATTCCAAGAAAATAAGTCCGCCAGCCATTTATTTCAAATACATCATTAACCATCTTTATGCCAATCTGATGCATCTCATTTTCAACACATGTAAGCACAACTGTTTTTCCGTTTTTATCAGTTGAAGTAACTTCCGGATATATTTCATTTAAAATAGCTTCGATGATTGCTGAAGCTAAATGTTCAGTAGCGGTACTTATCTTGTTGTTTTCCCACAATTCGCCAATTTCATAAAGCGATTTTCTGATGAGTTGCTCATACAACTCAAAAATCGGCGGGTTGTTTTTTAACTCGTTTCGAATAACTCTTGAACAATAGGCTCTGTCACCTTTTAAAAGCGAGTCGAGAAATGCAGTGTAATTGATGTTTTCAGTCGTCATCGCTCTTTGAATTAAAAAATAAATGTAAATATATATTTTTTTGATTCAATATGCAATTATTGATACGGATTTCTGAATAACTGTAGTTTTTTTTAGCGAGACCCGAACAGCCTGTTATCTCTGATATGTCGGTATACTGGTTCCGGAAGATACCGGCTCAATCTTTCATCACCCGATTCAATGAGTCGGGAGATAAATTCGGAGGTGATTCCCGTTTCGTTAGTCGACAGACTTTTAATAATGAGTATGCTGCCGGTGAGGTTCAGGTATTTCCACAATAACAGGATCTCAGGAGAGAACAGATGTTCGTCGGGGTAGACTATTTCGCCGGTTTCAGTATTGATAGCAGGGTAGAGGTATACTTTTACATTCTTCTGAAACAATGCTCCAATGGCTTCAAGCAATCCACCGCGCAGATCGTTGTAGTTGGAAGGATCAAGTATTTTCAGGAAGGTAGGCAGCCCTACAACGATGCGCAGTTTGATGAGTTTGAATTGTCCGAAGTAGTTGACAAGTTCAAAGAATCGGGGGAACCGCGAGATCATTACGTTTTGTCCCATGAGGTTGAGAAGATCGACCCGGTGCAGAAAATCCTGTTCGTCGAGTTTCTCTTCGTGCATGAGGTAATTCAGTGATATCTCACAGAAAGCAATGGTGTTTTCGGGTGTATAATCCTCGTCGCGTCTGAAGATGCCGAGACTGTCCTCAATCAATTTCATTCCCAGTTTGTTGATGGGGCGATAATATCCCCGGCTCAGGAGTACGTTTTTTCGGTAAAGCAACTCACCGGGATGTTGTACCCTGCCTGACTTGTCGAACATGATGGCCGGAGTCATGTTGTTGCTAACGAGCATCAGGTTGAGCAGGCGGTTATCAACTTTTTGAATGTCGGGGCCTTCGGCATATATATAGTCAACTTCTGCCCGATCGGCATCAAGGTTATCAAGAAGGCTGAGAAGAATTTTTTCAGGATCACTCCAATGAAAAAGTCCACCGTAAATAAGGTTAATGCCCAATGTGCCAAGAGTGTAGTGCTGGAGTAAAGTGTCTTTCTCCAACAGATTGACATGGATAAATAGTTGGTTGGGACGGTAGCGGTCGGTGCCTTGCACTGCGATACCCAACCAACCGTTCCCCTGATTGCTTTTGCTGAAGTTGATCGTTTCCACTGTATTGGCAAATGCAAAAAAATGCTGATCACTTTTATTGTCCAGAATGTTGATCAGTTCGTCATACTCATACTTCACCATTCTTTTTAGCCGGTCTTCCGTCACATACCTGGAGGGTCGACCTTCATTGTAAAAATGATCACTGAACAATTTGTCATAGGCCGAAATGGATTTGGCTACCGTGTTGGAGGCTCCGCCCGCCTGAAATAAATGGCGTGCAGTTTCCTGTCCACCACCTATTTCGGCTATAGTGCCGTGATAATTGCTTACAATGTTGATTTGTACTGCCTTCTCTTTGGTGCTGAGTGTATTCATTTGTCGTGACGGTTTTTTATTAAACAACTGATGAAGATTGTAGTTGTGAAATTAGTAAACTTATCATAAGACGTCTTATTAAGTCTTTTTATAAGACAAATATAGCCGTGATTATGTTCAGTTATTATCGGAAAATTTTTAATCAAACGTGAGTTCTATATAAGTAAATATGATTATCCGTAATATGTCATAGACTTCACGTACTACCCCGGAGGGGTAAGATTTGCATACGGTTATGTAAATTTAACCCCTCCGGGGTATAGGACACTTTGCGGATAATCAAATAAAAATAAGCTGCACATAAAGTTGTTTTGAAAAGTCAGAGGTCAACACTTATTTAACAGTTATTTTTTTATTAATCGGATATCATTTGTGAGTTTTTTATTAATTTTGTCGCGCTTTTCAAACCTGAATTATCTGAACGAAAAAAAATATTTATGTTAATCAACGAAACCGAGCCTGTAGAAGCCTTTCCGTATGCACCTCCCTCCGACGAAATAAAAGAAAAATACAAAGAAGTATTTGAACTGAACCATCCGTTGAAGGTTCCCTTTACCAAACTCATTTTTGATAAATTAGTGTCATTTATCATTTTAATCTGTTGTTTGCCGGTAATATTATTGCTGTTAATCATTAATTTTATTGAAGGCATCATTATTCCCGAAAATCGCGGCCCTTTGTTTTTTTATTACAATGCAGTGAGTCATGGTAAGGTGTTTAAGAAGTGGAAAGTGCGCCTGATAAAAACCTCATATATCGACAAAGAATTACAAGCCAAAGGTGACTGGCATGCATACAAAAAAGAATGGATGCCCGAAGCAAGGACCTATCTTGGTGCCATCGTCAAGAAATTCTATCTCGATGAAATTCCTCAGTTCTGGATGGTGCTGAAAGGTGATATGTCGATTGTGGGTCCCAGACCATTGGCCATTCATCATTACGAACGCGATTTGCAGCAGGGCAATGTGACCCGGAAGTTAATCCGTGGAGGATTGCTGGGTTACGGGCATGTGCGCAAAGGTACCCCCGAATTCGGGAAGCCGGTATATGAATATGAATATGTGTATCGTTATATGCACTATAGTCCATGGAAACTGCTGATGACCGATCTCTATGTGATTTGGAGAGGGGTGTTGGTAATGGCAAAGGGTGGAGGACATTGAAATATCCGCTTCATTACAAAGATTAAGATAATTTATTTGCACTCGCTGAGTGTAAATAAACCTTAAAAAGGCACAGTATGAGTGCCTTTTTTTTGTTTATTGTCTGTTCTCGGAAAATTATTACATTTGCATTATTCAAAACATAAGTAATAAGCAAAGTAATTTCTGTTACCATGAACACACAAATCAAACAAATTGCCGAAAGATTGCGCGGATTGCGCGATTCACTGGATATCAGCGCTGCACAGGCGGCCGTCAAATGTGGTGTATCTGAAGCTGAATTTTTACGTTATGAATCGGGCACCAGCGATATTCCCATTAGTTTCATTTGTCAGGTTGCGCAGACTTTCGGAGTGGCTACCACCACTCTGATGTCAGGAGATGAACCTCATGCAAAAGCTTATTTTGTTACCCGTAAAGGTACAGGTGCCGGTGTAGAACGCCGAAAGGCATATAAATACCAGGCACTGGCTTCCGGTTTTCTGCATGCCGGAATGGAGCCCTTTGAAGTGACCGTTGAACCGGATGATTTGCCGGTATCGCTGAATACGCATCAGGGACAGGAATTCAACTATGTGCTCGAAGGAACACTGCAGTTGCACATTGCCGGAAGTGAACTTACCCTCAACGAAGGCGACAGTATTTATTTTGATGCCACGACCCCTCATGGTATGAAGGCGCTCGGTGGTCGTAAGGTGAAGTTTCTTGCCATCATAGGGTAGTTTCTTTATCCCGTTATTCAAAATTTTATCCCGAATATATCCCTTTTACCCCAGTTTTGTCTATGCTTTAACATTTTACTGTTTACTTTGCAACTCTTTCGGTTAAACAAAAAATGTAAAGTGTATGTTTGAAAAATTCCTTCGCAAGAGCGAGTTCACTAATTTTGATGATTTTACAGGCAATTACGAGTTGCTGGTTCCCGAAAATTTTAATTTCGGATACGATATTGTGGATGAATGGGCAGCCATAGCACCCGATAAAAAGGCTCTGTTGTGGACCAATGATAAAGGAGAATGCCGTGAGTTTACTTTTGCCGAAATGAAATACCACTCCGATCAGACGGCTTCCTACTTCCAAAGTCTCGGTATTGGTAAGGGAGATATTGTGATGGCCATATTGAAACGCCGTTTTGAATTCTGGTTCACCATCATAGCTTTGCATAAAATTGGTGCTGTTATCATTCCGGCTACCCATCTGCTTACTAAAAAAGACCTGGTTTACCGTAATAACGCCGCTGATATCAAAGCAATTGTTGCTGTAGGAGAAGAAACTATCATTCAGCATATCAATGATGCCATGCCCGAATCACCTACGGTAGAACTTCTCATCTCAGTCGGACCGGAGCAACCGGAGGGGTGGCACGATTTTCATCAGGGTATTTCGAACGCAGCACCCTTTACTAAAGTTGAAAATCCGAATACCAATGATGATCCGCTGATTATCAGCTTTACTTCAGGCACTACCGGTAATCCGAAAATGGTAATGCTCGATTGTGTGTATCCACTGGCACATATAGTCACCGCAAAATACTGGCATAACCTGCATGAAGGCAGTCTCCACCTCACCATTGCCGACACAGGATGGTTGAAAGCCGTATGGGGAAAACTATACGGACAATGGATTGTTGGGGCATGCGTATTTGTCTATGACCATGAGAAATTTGCTCCGGCCGACATGCTTGCCATAATTCAGAAATACAGGATTACTTCCCTTTGTGCTCCCCCGACGATCTTCCGCTTTCTGATTCGTGAAGATATGACCAAATACGATCTGTCGTCGCTCGAATATTGTACTATCGCCGGAGAAGCACTGAATCCTGCTGTATACGAACAGTTTCTGAAACTTACAGGCATTAAGCTGCGTGAAGGTTACGGACAAAGTGAAACCACTCTCACTATCCTTACATCTCCGTGGACGAATCCGAAGCCCGGCTCTATGGGGCTACCCAATCCTCATTACGACATCGATTTGCTTACCCCCGAAGGACGTTCGGCAGAAGTGGGCGAGCAGGGTCAGATCGTCATCCGTACCGATCGTCGTTATCCGGAAGGACTCTTTAAAGGCTATTACCGCAATCCACAGCTCACTCATGAAGCATGGCACGATGGCATTTATTATACCGGCGATGTGGCCTGGCGCGATGAAGATGGATTCTTTTGGTTCGTGGGTCGGGCCGACGATGTAATTAAAAGTTCAGGTTACCGTATCGGTCCGTTCGAAGTAGAAAGTGCCCTGATGACCCACCCTGCAGTAGTGGAATGTGCCATCACCGGAGTGCCGGACGAAATACGCGGTCAGGTGGTAAAAGCCACCATCATCCTTTCAAAAGAATACAAAGATAAAACCGGCGAGTCACTTGTCAAAGAAATTCAGGAACATGTAAAATCAGTCACCGCTCCTTACAAGTACCCACGCATTATCGAGTTTGTCGACGAACTTCCTAAGACGATCAGTGGTAAGATTCGGCGGACAGAGATCCGGGAAAAAGATAAGAAATAGAAACTTAGGTATCTTTTGTAGAACTTACTAATTAATAATTTTTTCAGGTATGATTAATACTGTATTAAAAACGGGTCTCATTATTTTATTATTATCGGGAAACTTATTATCCGGCACTATATCTGCAAAAAAATACATGAGCGGTAATCCTGTGTTTGAGGGTTGGTATGCTGATCCTGAAGGTATTATTTATGATGATACTTATTGGATTTATCCAACCACAAGCGATCTTTACGAAAAACAGACTTTCTTTGATTGTTTTTCCTCAAAAGATCTGGTTAAATGGACTAAACATACTTCAATTCTGGATACATCAGATGTGAAATGGGCGAAAATCGCCATGTGGGCTCCTTCCGTTATTCATAATAATAAAAAGTATTACCTGTTTTTTGCCGCCAATGATGTTCATGAAGGCGAGGTTGGTGGGATTGGTGTTGCTGTCGCAAAACGGCCGGAAGGACCTTATGAAGATTTATTAGGCAAGCCACTAATCAATAAAATTGTTAATGGTGCTCAGCCGATCGATCAGTTTGTGTTTCGGGATGATGATGGAACACATTATATGTATTACGGTGGGTGGGGACATTGCAATATGGTGAAGTTGAATAAGGACTTTACAGCACTTGTTCCGTTTGAAGATGGTGAAATGTACAAAGAAATCACTCCCGAAGGTTATGTTGAAGGACCGTTTATGTTTAAGAAAAACGGGAAGTATTATTTTATGTGGAGTGAAGGTGGTTGGGGTGGCCCCAACTATTCGGTAGCCTATGCCATTGCCGATTCACCTTTCGGTCCGTTTCAGCGCATAGGCAAGATACTTCAGCAAGATTTAAATGTGGCCACAGGAGCAGGACACCATTCTGTGATGCATGTCCCCGGCTCTGAAGATTATTATATTGTTTATCACCGCCGTCCTCTCAACGATACAGGCCGCGATCATCGTGTTACATGCATCGACAAAATGACATTTGATGCAAATGGTTTTATCAATCCGGTAAAAATTAGCTTTGAAGGGGTAGCAGCCAGAAAAGTAAAATAAGCCCGATAAACGCACCGTCATTGGTAGGAGAGTTCCGGGGATAAACAACAAAACACCCCCTCTTAAGCCACACTTTAAAGTTAAATTGTGTTAAATAATTGCTGCTAAAGTTTTGCTAAACCGATTTAGTTTTATATTTGCGTCACAATACAATGAAAAATGGCTAAAGAAAAGCGTATATCACTTAAGGACGTAGCTAACTCAGTGGGAGTATCGCCGACACTGGTTTCGATAGTGCTGAATGGCAAGGCAAAGCAATACCGCATTGCCAGTGAGATGGCCGAGAAAGTGATAAAAGCAGCCATGGAGATGAATTATTCTCCGAATTTGATTGCACGCAACCTCAGAGGAGGTAAAACCCAGTTGATCGGATTGATAGTTACCGATATATCCAACCCCTTTTACTCGGCTATTGCCAGAATTGTTGAAAACAGAGCAAATGAATTGGGATATACAGTGGTATTCAGTAGTTCTGATGAGGATTTGGGTAATACAAAGAAGCTGATAGATGTACTGTTGAGCAAGGGTGTTGATGGTTTAATCATTGTTCCCTGCGATGGTTCAGAGGATATTATCAGAGGCTTACACGAAAGCAATACGCCCCTGGTACTCATCGACCGTAACTTTCCGAATCTGGATGTAAGTTTCTCCTGTCTGAACAATTATAAGGCAACTGAATTGACAACAAAGCACCTGATAGAGCAGGGCTACGAAAATATTGCTTTGGTAGGCTACAAAACCGGCATGAATCATATTCTGGATCGTATCCGGGGATACGAAGACACCATGAATGCCGCCGGATTGGGTAAGTACATTCAGGAGAAGAAAGTCAACCTGATGAATACGAAAGTGGAAATGAGCAGTGTGTTGGATGTGCTGGTGAATAAGAAAAAGGTGGAAGCGGTGATTTTTCTGACGAACATGCTGGCGGTGACGGGTTTGTATTGTCTGAAAGATATGAATGTAAAAATTCCTGAGGATTTGGCGGTGGTTGGATTTAACAGGAATGATGTTTTTAATTTGTTTTCACCAACGATTACCTATATCCGTCAACCTCTTGAATTAATTGCAACCCAGGCAGTAACCATTCTGGTAGATAAAATCAATCACGGGGAGCTTGAAATCAAAGCGATGACCTACTCGGAGCCTCAGTTAGTGGTGGGTGCTTCGAGTTCAAAAAAAGATATTGGTTGATTTGAAAAAATGTTTTTTTTTACCTTAATAGCTAAATCGATACAGCAATCTATATTATGAACGAAATGAAAAAATATGTCCTGCTAATAGCCATTACAGGCTTTATGTTGAGTTCTTTAGCTCAAACTAACATCCACGATGCCCGGCTCAAGTACAATCATCCGGGGTTAATTACAGATTTAGGTACCGGACTCTGGGGTGCACCGATTCCGGTTGATTATAACAACGATGGATTAATGGATATTCTGATGTCCTGTCCCGATACTCCTTTTAAAGGATTGTATTTCTTTAAAAATATCGGAGACAGAAATACTCCTTTTTTCGATGTGCCTGTACAACTTTCAGATAAGGCATATAAAAATATACAAGCTTCCTATTATGGAGGCAAGCTGCATGTCATAACACAGGGAAAAGAGTTTGTTGACTTCAAACAAAATTTATATGCAAAACCTCTGAACATAAAAGTGGATAAATCACCTGAAGATGGAATAGTAAAGGTAAGAAGCAATATGTGGAGTTATGCAGATATAGATGGAGATGGTGATGCTGATTTGATAGTAGGCATTGACGATTGGGGTGAATATGGATGGGATAATGCCTTTGATAAGGAAGGAAACTGGACTAATGGGCCGCTGCGTGGATATATGTTGCTTTATGAAAATCAGCAGGGAAAATACTTCTTTAAAAGTAAAATCTACGCAGGGAAAAAACCTCTCGAAACTTTTGGTGCGCCGGGGGCAAATGTGGCCGACTTCAACGGAGATGGCAAACCAGACATCATTACTGGTGAATTTCTGGATAAAATGACATGGTTTGAGAATATTGGAACAAAGAAATATCCGAAATACGCTGAAGGGAAATTACTTATTGATGAAACAGGAAAAATTATCAGACTACATGTGGAAATGATTACGCCGGTTGCTGCTGATTTTGACGGTGATGGAAATATGGATTTATTGGTGGGTGATGAAGATGGAAGAGTAGCCTATATTAATAATACCGGAAAAGTAAGGAAAGGAATGCCTGTTTTTAAATCTGCGGTTTATCTACAACAAAAGGCTGATAACCTGAAGTTTGGCGCACTTACAGCTCCTTTTAGTGTGGATTGGGATGGCGATGGAAATGAAGATATTATCTCAGGAAATTCTGCCGGGAACATTGCTTTTATTAAAAATGCTGACGGAAAATTTCCGCCAAGGTGGGATGCTCCAATACTTCTGAAAGTAGCTGAAAAAGATATCCGCATTATGGCCGGGAAGAATGGGTCTATACAGGGTCCGGCCGAGGAAAAATGGGGTTACACCACCCTAAGTGTAGCCGATTGGGACCACGATGGTAAAATAGATATCATAGTTAATTCAATTTTCGGAGAAGTTGTATGGTATAAAAATACAGGTGACCTGTACCAGCTTGAAGGCCCTTACAAAGTAAAAGTTGATTGGAATGCTAAACCTCTAAAACCGGTTTGGAACTGGTGGTCGCCTGGAAAATCGGATCTTGTAACACAATGGAGAACCACTCCATATGCCATCGACTGGAATAAAGACGGCCTGACTGATATTGTAATGCTTGATCATGAGGGTTACCTTACTTTCTTTGAAAGATTCAGAAAGAATAATGAACTATGGCTCAAACCCGGGGAAAGAGTATTTTATGTCGAAGATAGCTCTTCCTACGATCATAATAATAAATTCACAGGAAATAAACCTCAATTGCTGCAATTGAATTCTGGTGTGGCCGGACGTTCTGGCAGAAGAAAACTTTGTTTGGTAGATTGGAATAATGACGGTCGGTTGGATCTGATGGTCAATAGTTTGAATACATGTTTCTTTGAAAATGTTCGCCAATCGGGCGATACGGCATTTTTTGTCAACAGAGGTGATGTAAGTAATATAAAACTGGCAGGGCACGATACCAGTCCGACACCTGTTGACTGGGATAAAGATGGGGTGTTTGATTTGGTAGTTGGAGCAGAAGATGGACATTTTTATTGGTTAAAAAATAACAAAAAATAATTTTTATGAAAAAAACTCTTTGTGGAATAGTACCTCCACTGGTAACACCTTTGATTGATAATGATACGCTCGATATTGAAGGACTGGAACGTTTGATTGAGCATGTGGTTTCGGGAGGAGTACATGGCATTTTTATACTGGGAACTACCGGCGAAGCTCAGAGTCTGAGTTTTGAATTACGGGTGGAAATGATTAAACAGACCAGTAAATTCTTGAAAAACAGGTTGCCTTTATTGGTAGGAATTTCAGATACTTCTGAGGCCGACAGTGTGCATTTGGGACAAATTGCCTATGAATCAGGTGCTGATGCCCTGGTTTCGGCACCTCCATATTATTTCTCTACCGGACAACCTGAATTGGCTGAGTTTTATGAAGGATTGATTCCTCAGCTTCAGCTCCCCATCTTTTTGTATAATATGCCTACCCATACCAAGGTTAATTTTGCTCCTTCAACAGTTAGAAGGATAGCTGAGAACGAAAAAGTAATCGGGTTCAAGGACAGTTCGGCTAATGGAGCCTATTTTCAATCGGTAATGTATGAAATGCGTGACCGGAAAGACTTCTCAATTTTTGTGGGTCCTGAAGAAATGACGGCTGAAGTGGTACTTCTGGGTGCCAGCGGCGGGGTTAACGGTGGTGCAAATATGTTCCCCAAACTGTACGTTGACCTGTATGATGCAGCAGCAGCCGGCAATTTAGATGAAGTACGCAAATTACAGAAAAAGGTGATGCAAATCAGCTCAACGATTTACAATATCGGAAGTTATGGATCAAGTTATCTTAAAGGATTGAAATGCGCCCTGTCGGTGCTGGGTATATGCAGCGATTTTCTGGCCACTCCATTCAATAAATTTGACCTGGAGCAACGCAGGCAAATTGAAAAAGCCATTGATCAGCTCAATCTTAACAAATAATAGTTCTAATAATTAAGGCAATGAGAAAAGTGATCGTTTATTTGTCGGTAGCCATCCTGCTATGTTTGACCTTCGCTTTGAAATGTGTAAAAAATGAAAATATGATAACTGTTCAGAATAATAAAATCGTCAGCAATTTTGTTCCCGTTCCGGATGCCTCGATTGATGTAGACGAATTTAAACAGCATTTGGCAAAATTCCCCGCAAGATGGAATGCTACCTTTGATTTCCTTATGAGGAATGATCTGAAATCTTTGCCAACGGGGAGAATTGATCTGAACGAAGATGTATATGTGACTGTAAGTGAGTATGCTACAAAGAATGCTGAAGGTGCTGATTATGAGGCGCACAAGAAATATATCGATCTGCAATATATTGTTAGCGGTGAAGAGTTAATAGGATTGACGCGAAATAAGGAAGTGCTAAAAGTAATTTCCCCCTATGTGGAGGAGAAGGACATTGAGTTTTACGAATATAGTGGTGGCGATTTATTAGCAGCGACTCCTGATCGTTATTTTATTTTCTTCCCAAAAGATGTTCACAAACCATGTATAAAGACAAAAGACAATAATAATAATGTGAAGAAGGTGGTGGTCAAAATTAAATATCAATAAAAATAATCTCAAAATCATATCATATGAATACTTACCCAAAAATTGGTATCCGTCCCATCATTGACGGCCGCCGCGGAGGCATCAGAGAATCACTGGAAGAAACCACCATGAATCTGGCAAAGTCGGTGGCAAAGTTCTATTCGGAAAATCTGCGTTATCCAGATGGTTCAACAGTACAGTGCGTATTGGCTGATACTTGTATCGGTGGTGTGAAAGAAGCTGCTGATTGTGCTGCCAAATTCGAGAAAGAAAATGTAGGGCTGAGTCTGTCGGTTACACCTTGCTGGTGCTACGGTTCCGAGACTATCGACATGAACCCGCATATTCCTAAAGCTATTTGGGGATTCAATGGAACTGAACGCCCGGGCGCAGTTTATCTGGCAGCTGCCTTAGCGGCTCATAATCAGAAAGGCTTGCCTGCATTTGGAATTTATGGCCGTGATGTGCAGGATGCCGGAAGTGCTGAAATTCCGGAAGATGTAAAAGAAAAATTGCTGCGTTTTGCAAAAGCCGGTTTAGCTGTTGCGATGATGCGCGGGAAATCCTATCTGGCTATTGGTTCTGTTTCGATGGGAATAGCAGGATCTATCGTTAATCCTGAATTTCTACAGGAATATTTGGGTATGAGAACAGAATATGTGGATACTGTTGAGATACTGCGCCGTATTCAGTTGGGAATCTACGATAATAAAGAATTTGAGAAAGCCATGCAATGGACGAGAACCCATTGTATGAAAAATGAAGGGGAGGATTACAATCCTGCACGCCTGAAACGCAGTCGCGAACAAAAAGATCAGGACTGGGAGTTCGTAGTGAAGATGACTCTGATCATGCGTGACCTGATGATTGGTAACCCTCAACTGAAAGAGATGGGATTTGGCGAAGAAGCAATGGGTCATAACGCGATAGCCGGAGGATTTCAGGGACAACGTCAGTGGACGGATTTTCTGCCCGATGGAGATTTCTCTGAAGCAATACTCAACTCATCATTCGACTGGAACGGCATTCGTGAAGCATTTACCTTTGCTACTGAAGATGATCACCTTAATGGCATCAGCATGTTGTTCGGTCACCTGTTGACCAATACGGCCCAGATTTTTGCAGATGTGAGAACCTACTGGAGTCCAGAAGCCATTGAAAGAGTATCCGGTTGGAAACCGGACGGAATTTTAAAGGGAGGAGCTATTCACCTGATTAACTCGGGTTCGTGTACCCTCGATGGTACCGGTCAGCAAAGCGATAAAGATGGCAACCCGGTGATGAAACCTCATTGGAAAATTACAGAGGAAGAGGTTGATAAAATGCTTGAAGCTACCAAATGGTATCCGGCATCGCTGGAATATATGCGTGGTGGAGGTTATTCATCAAAATTCCTTACTAAAGCGGGGATGCCGTTGACTATGTGTCGCTTGAATCTGGTGAAGGGCATCGGCCCTGTGCTGCAGATAGCCGAAGGCTGGAGCGCTACATTCCCCGAAGAAGTTTTCAAAGCGATCGACAATCGTACCGACAAAACATGGCCGTCGACTTTCTTTGTGCCCCGGGTAACCGGCACAGGAAGGTTTAAGGATGTATATTCGGTAATGAATTACTGGGGCGCTAACCATGGTGCCATCAGTTACGGACATATCGGGGCTGATTTGATTTCAATGGCTTCCATGCTTTCCATACCGGTATGCATGCACAATGTGGATGAAGAAAAAATCTTCAGGCCTTCGGCATGGAGTGCGTTCGGTTCGGATGCCGAAGGTTCGGATTACAGAGCGTGTCAGACTTATGGCCCTCTATATTAAACAGGTTAAGTAAAAACCGTTGATGACTAAAAGTCTATTACATAAAAATACAGATATGAAAAAGTCACAAATGATCATTTTTATAGTTTTTCAATTGCTATCTACACTTTCGGTGATGGGGCAGGGAGAAATAATTGTGAAGGGTAATGTTACTTCTGCCTCCGACGGACTGGGACTTCCCGGTGTCAGTATTGTTGTCAAAGGAACACAACAAGGTACGGTTACTGATATTGATGGTAATTTCAATGTCAGAGTAAGTCGTGAAAATCAAGTGCTTGTGTTTTCGATGATAGGGTATGCGTCCAAAGAAGTTGCAGTAAAGGGTACTGGTACTATGAAGATTGAACTCTCCGAATCAACTGAGGTATTGGATGAAGTACTCATTGTTGGATATGGGGTTCAGAAAAAAGCATCCGCAGTAGGATCGATATCGCAGACCAAAGGAGATGAGCTTTTAAAAGCGGGAGGTGCTACCAACCTGAGTACTGCACTTACAGGTGTTTTACCCGGGGTGACATCCATCAGTTCTTCCGGTGAGCCCGGAAGCGATCAGGCCAAGATATTTATTCGTGGTCGTTCTACCTGGGGGAATTCCGATCCTTTGATATTAGTGGATGGTATCGAAAGAAGTATGAATGATATTGACCCCAATGAGGTTGAATCGATATCGGTATTAAAAGATGCATCAGCTACAGCTGTATTCGGAGTGAAAGGTGCTAACGGAGTTATCCTGATCACTACCAAAAGGGGTAAAGATGGCAAACCACAGGTTTCGCTCAATGCCAATTTCGGAGTAAAACAACCTACTTTCTCTTTCAATGTGGCCGATCAGGTCACCGCCCGGCAATTGTATAATGAAGCCAATATGAATGAAGGAGCGTGGGATGTGATTTACAGTGAAAATAATATTGATTATTGGAGGACTCACAGCGATCCTTACTATCACCCTGAAATTAACTGGCGGGATGAGGTTTTCAGAGATTATGCCGTGAGCGAACAGTACAACGTAAATATCGCAGGAGGAAATGCAAAAGTGAAATATTTCACTTCTTTAGGATATCTGAATGATGGTGATATTTTCAAAACGGAGAAACAAGTTGAGTATGATCCAACATTCCGTTATGAACGATATAATTACCGTAGCAATATTGATATGGAAATTTCCAAATCAACCAAACTGAGTGTTAATATTGCCGGGGATATAGGTGTTCGTAACCGTCCGCTTTCGTATATGGGAAATGACCCGTTCACCAGTTCAACTGTTGCAGATTTTTATCAGGTTATGTACCTCACCCCCAACTATGTATATCCGGTTCGTTATGAAAACGGAATTTTAGGAACAACTCCCATTGGAAGATGGTGGAATCCGGTTTACAACCTTAATTATCAAGGAAGTGCTAAAGAAAAGACTTCAAGACTTTTTACTGATGTGGTATTAAGACAGAACCTGGATTTTATTACAAAAGGGTTATTTGTACAGGGGAAAGTATCGTATAATTCAACTTTTGAAACTCAGCAGTTGATCGAGAAGGACATTCTGGCTATTTATCAATCGTCGCCTGAATCAGCTGAACAATGGTTCTCCGATGCTAATCCGGTAACCGAATGGGTTGAGAAACCTGCAGTGATTGGGAATGAAAAACTTTCAGGTTACGTTAGGGATTTATATTATGAACTGTCGGCCGCTTATGCTAATAAATGGGGAAATCATGATGTTTCTGCATTGGGATTGTTTAACCGCAGAGAATTGTATAACGGTAACAGTTTCCCAAGATATGAAGAAGCATGGGTAGGAAGGGTAACTTATGGTTATGCCAATAAATACCTGACAGAATTCAATGCAGCCTATACAGGGTCTGAAAAATTTGCCCCCGGAAAACGCTTTGGTTTTTTTCCTTCTTTTGCTTTGGGTTGGGTTGCTTCTGAAGAAGAATTCTATAAAAATATGAGTTGGCTGGATTTCATGCCCAAAATGAAAGTCAGATATTCCTATGGTCAGGTTGGTAGCGACAGAGGTGCCTCTTCGTTCACTTATATTACTGATTACAGTTCGGCCAGAGCAGCTGTTTTTGGAAATACACTGGGATATTCCTACGGACCTCTGTATTATGAAGGACAAGCCGCTAACGTAAATGCTACCTGGGAAACTTCAACCAAACAAAATCTTGGATTTGAATTCGGGTTATTATCAAAATTAAACTTACAGATTGATCTTTTTGAAGAACAACGTACCGGTATTTTGATGAACCGCAGCAATACCACTCCTGTGTGGTTCGGACAGAGTGCAACTGATGCCAATATAGGCGAAACTAAAAGTCATGGGTATGAAATTGAAGCAGAATGGAGAGATATCCTCAGCAAAGATTTCAGTTATTTTCTGAGAGCAGGATTCTCGTTTCAGGAAAACAGAGTGATTTATCGTGATGACCCGGTCAACCGCCTGGAGTATCAGAAAAATGCCGGAAAACAGATTGGATATGACTCCCGTCTTTTATACAACGGATTTTATAATTCGTGGGACGATGTTTACAGTTATCCTTCGTCGGTATGGGAAAATTCGGCCCGTCAACCCGGTGATATGCTTTATACCGACTACAATGGTGATGGCATCATTGATGATAACGATAAAGTACCTTTAGAACTGAACTCAATTCCGGCATATACTTATTCGTTTAATTTGGGATTTAAATATAAGAACTTTGATGTTCAGGCGAATTTCTATGGTGTATATGATGTGGAAAAAAGACTAACATACAACTTATTGTGGGAATTCCCGACAAAGTATGTGATGGTATGGCCTGAAAGCGTAAATCGTTGGACACCTGAAACAGTTGAATCGGCAACAAGACCCAGAGCATCATTGGCAATCGTGAAGCATAATCGTGAAAATTCGACTTATGGGGTGATGGATGCTTCATATTTCAGATTGAAATCACTGGAGATAGCTTATTCAATCAATAAAAAAGTACTGAAGAATATTGGAATTGATGGTTGTCAACTCTATCTGAATGGTAATAATTTGTTTACAATGACAGGTTATGATCATAGAATTGACCCTGAATCGGCCAATGAAAGTGCTTATCCTTTGACAAAAAGATATAATGTCGGATTCCGTTTGAGATTTTAATGGAAGATTAATGTAAAAAAAAATGAAGATTATGAAATACATACAGTTATTGATGATTCTATTCATCCTGCTCTTCCAGACGGCATGTGAAAGTTATCTGGACAAGTCACCCGACATGGGAGTGACCGATAAACAGGTATATTCAAAATATCATTCTTTCAGAGGTGCACTGGATAAAGTGTATGTGTATAACCAGGATTTTTTTATTCCTGCATACAATGGATTTACTTTTGCTTTGGGCGACGAAGGTATTACCACAGCATCTGGTGATCCGGCTTTAACCGTAAATAACGGAAACTATCAGGATAATTCTTCTATTGAAACAGGTTGGACTTCAAACCAGGCACTGACAAGTATTGAATTACGGTATATGCCTATTGCCGATATGGCGTTTAAGAATTTCAGAACGATAAACATGTGTATTGAACGAATTGATGAAATTCAGGATGCTACACCCCGTCAAAAAGAGGAGTTGCTGGGACAGGCCTATTTCTTTCGGGCGTGGAATTACTTTCAGTTGATCAGGAGATTTGGCGGATTCTTTAAATTCGATAAAGTATTCACTTCTGAAAGTAATATGGATTTGCCCCGGTTGAGTTATCAGGAATCGACTGACTGGCTGGTAGAGGATCTGGATAAGGCTTTTGATCTCCTTCCTGAAGTGTGGCCTGATGCTGAAAAGGGGCGGGTTACCAAATCTGCGGCTTTAGCACTCAAAGGGATGGCTTTGTTATATGCTGCAAGTCCAAACATGAATGCCGATCTCAAATACAATAAAACTTATTGCGAGCGTGCTGCAAAAGCATCATGGGACGCTATCCAGCATATTAATGCAGGAGGATACCATCGTTTAATGCCGGGACTTACCAATGATGATTATTCGAAGATATTTTATAGTAAGACTCAGATGGCTAGTGATGAGGCAATCTTCTATAAAATTACCTATACCAACTCGGCAGCAAACGGAGTTCCTTCTGTTGCATCATGGAACGCGTCATTTATCTTAAATTCCAGAGAAGCAGGAAATGTCCATTTGGCTTCTCCAACACAAAACTTTGTTGATTTGTTTGAAACAAAAAATGGTTTGCCGATTGATAAGGATCCCACTTATAATGATCAGAACCCTTACAGTAACAGAGATCCGCGTTTTTATTACGGAATTCTCTACAACGGACTGGAATGGGGATGGATGACTCCGACAAACCATAAAAAACTCGAACTGTGGGAAGAAAATATTTATGACACAAAAAAATCGGCCGATTTACAGGCACTACCACAGTATTATCCGAGAAGTCCGTATGCTATTCGTAAATGGGTGCCCGAATCATGTAATAAGTGGCAGAATGATTACAATTACTTCATGCAATCCATTCATATCAGGTTTGCCCAGTTATACCTGGATTTTGCTGAAGCAGCCAACGAAGCTTATGGCCCAATCACGGTTGTTCCCGGTACGAATATGTCGGCAGTTGATGCAATCAATATTATTCGTCAAAGAGTAGGAGCGGTTCCTGTTCGTGATGAGTATAAAGTGTCGAATGAAGTGTTCAGAGAAAGAATCTACAATGAAAGGACCGTTGAATTATGCTTCGAGAATCACCGCTGGCATGATATCAGAAGATGGCATATTGCTAAAGAGGTATTAAGTGATATTAAGAAAGCAGTGATTACCCGTACGGGTGAAGACACTTATTCTTTCAGGTATGTATCAGTTGCTCCCAACTTACAAAGGGTGTTTGAAGATAAACATTATTGGTATCCGATCCCGAGGGAACAAATGGAAATGCTTTCGGTATTTACTCAAAATCCGGGATGGTAAGATTCAGGTAATTATTAATCTACAAAGAAATCACACATGAAAACATTGTATAATTTGTTCTTGATACTTTTAATTTCGACGCATCTTGTATCGGCACAAGATAATAAGATGGCGTCGGGTGCCGCTTCGGTCATCACTGATGAGGATCTGAAGGGTAAAACGGATGTCAATTTTATCAGTACACTGAAAGGCAAGGCTGCCGGACTCTATATCTCCGAAATACCGGGAGCTCACCGTGAAGGATCCTTTAATATCAGTATTCGCGGACTCAATACTCAGAATTTCGAAGATGCTACCCCGCTGATCATTGTGGATGGAATGGAGCGTCCTCTGAGTTATCTTCAGGTGGAAGATATTGAATCGATTACTATACTGAAGGATGCTGTTACAAAATCTTTCTTCAAGGGAAAGGCTGCCAATGGTGTTATCATGGTAAAAACAAAACGTGGTAAACAGATGCAGAATATGCGGCAGATAAGCATTGAATCGGGAGTTTCGATGCCTTCGATGCTGCCAGAAATGCTGGGTTCTGCCGAATATGCAGGTTATTACAATCTTGCAAGAAGAAACAGCGGTCTGACCGACCTCTATTCAGCATCAGATATTGCAGCTTACGGAAGCAACAGTAATAGTATCAAATTCCCCTCAAATAATTATTATGATTTGTTGTTGAAGGATACTAAAAATTTTACAAAAGTATCGGCGACGTTCAGTGGAGGGAGTGATGGTCTTCAGTATTTCCTGAGTGCTAATTATTTACACAACGGAGGCCTTGAAGCTGTTGGAAATCCCAACAGTATGGATCAGTTTAGCGTCAGGTCAAATCTTGACTTTAAGATCAGCGAATCAGTAAAAGCATTCCTGGATGTTTATGGTTTTCTGGATAACAATATCTCGAACTACCTGCAACCCTCGGATTTGTTTACACGCTTATTTACACATCGTCCCAATGAATATGCCGTGATTCTTGAAAATCATGCAAATTCTGATTCGGTTTCATATGGTTCAGGACGGTATGGAAACTCAGCAACTTATCAGAATACTTACGCTGAAATGCTTCTGGGTGGTCTTCGTAAAAATACACAGCGTGTCGGACAAACAAACATGGGTTTTAAATTTGATCTCTCATCGTTGTTGAAAGGTTTAAAAGCTAAAACGGTTTTATCGTTCGATACCTATAATTATGTGTCGGTGGGTAAAAATGATAACTTCTATTCGTACATGCCTGTATGGGATAATGATAGTTTAGCAGGAAAAACCCTGGTTACCGTTGGAAATAAAAACTCGAACATGTCGACACTTGACTCCGATGGGTACAGAAGATATTCTCTTCTCGGACAAGTGGATTATGAGAATCGATTTGACGATCATGGTGTTCGTGCCAGCTTGGCGATCTTTGGCGATCAGACTGAAAATATGTTTGTTAACTATATCAACAAAACCCAGTCGAATACCTTACTTCTAAATTATAGCTATAAAGATAAATGGGTAGCTGATGTAAATCTGGGTTTGCTTGGCAGCTCTAAACTGTCTGAGAATAACCGTTACGGTTTCTTTCCGGCAGCGGGATTAGCCTGGATTATTTCCAACGAGGATTTCATGATGAAGCTGGAAAATCTGAATTATATGAAGTTAAAAGCCAGCTACGGAATATCGGGTAGCGACGATGCACTGAACTATTTTGCTTACAGAACCCGCTGGAATTATATCAGTTCTTCTGATTATTATACCTATTTCGGTACAGATGCTAAAACGGTGGCAAATACCACAACCATCAACAGTTTTGCCAATCCGTTCATCGATTGGGAACGGTCGGCTGAGTTCAATGTAGGTTTGGAAGCGGTGTTCTTTAAGAACTTCACCTTCAATATGGACTATTATAATATGTTGAGAACTAATGTCCCGATTTATGCCAACAGTATTAACAGCGGAATATCAGGTATCCTAAATCAGCAGATCAATTTTGTATCGATCAATAATAATGGGGTGGATGCATCGCTGGCATATCTCAAAAGTGTTGGCGACTGGAAGTTTAATTTGAGTTTAAATGCAAATTACTCGCTTTCAAAATATGTCCATTCCGATTCATGGGCAGATGTTCCGCAGAGTAGAAATTATGATGGCAGACCGGTGGATGCTTATATAGGATTGATATCAACCGGTATTATCAAGGATGCGACAGCACTCAGTACCATTCCTTCGCAAAGTTTTGGAGAAGTGACAGTTGGAGATTTGGGTTATAAAGAACTAACAGGTGACGGTAAAGTAGATCAGAATGATGTTGATGAAATAGGAAACTCATTCCCCAGAATTCAGTATGGTTTAAATATCAGAATTGATTACAAAGACTTTGGGCTGGCTCTTTCGGGATATGGAGCAGCGATGTATGATATTTATCTGAATAATAAATACTACAGACCAATGCCCGAGATGGCTTATACCGTGCATGTGAGGAACAGTTTTAATCCGGAAACAGGAGTTGGTGCCTATCCCCGACTGACCACAACGAATTCGTCGAATAACTATCGGTTATCAGATTTCTGGCTGACTGACGGGAGCTACTTTAAAATCAAAGATGTGGAAGTTAGCTATAATATTCCGGCTTCGGTCGTAAGAAAAGCGAAACTCAACAGTCTCCGGCTTTTTGTAAAGGGAAATAATCTGTTGACCCTGACTGGAGTTGAAGGAGTGGATCCCGAGTATATAAATGCCGGAATTACTTCCTATCCTTTTATGCGATCGTTTACTGCCGGTTTAAATTTAACTTTCTAAATAAATGCATATGAAAACCAAGTATTTATATTTATTGTTCATCCTGTCATTCGTTGTTGGTTGTACCGATCTTGAACCTGTTTTAGATGCGGCTATCGATGAGAATGCCGTATGGAAGGACCGTGATTTTGCGATAGGTGTTTTAAACGATGCCTACAACCAATTGCCGGCATATTATACAGATGAATTAGGCACTTTCCTTGACTGTGCTACCGACAATGCTGTCACGAATAATTTCTCATCGGGGATCATCACTATGGCAACCGGAGGATGGACAGCTCAGAACAATCCTATCAACAGCTGGACTTTGTGTTATAATCAAATCAGAAATCTGAATCAATTCATTGAAAAATCAACTGAGATTTCATTCTCAAATGATACAACCAAAAATAAGCTGATACATAAACGGATAAAAGGTGAAGCTTATTTTCTGAGAGCATGGTACCAGTTTGAACTGTTGAGCAGATTCTCTGGATTAGATGAAAATGGAAATTTACTCGGCTTCCCAATTGTTAAGGATGCTTTATCGGATGTGGAGCTTAAAACGGTTGGAAGAAACACCTTCGATGCATGTGTTGCCGTAATTAAAGATGATATTGATACCGCACTGGTGTATTTACCCGATGCGCAATATAACGGTTCGGATGTGGTGCTTGGCGCGACACAGACAGGTAGGGTTTACCGATTACCTGCGCTGGCATTGAAATCACGTTTGCTGCTGTACGCGGCAAGTCCGGCTTATACCACCACAAAATCACCTGCCGAGAAACAAACATTGTGGGCTGATGCTGCAGTCGCTGCCATGGCTGCCATTCAGGCAAAGGGGGCTTTGCCGGCAGTGAGTGCCAGTGGTGATATGTACTCGAATCCTAATCATGCTGAAATCATTTGGAGATCGTATCAACCCGATAGCAATGCTCCTGAAAAGGATGATTTTATGCCTTCGCTTTGGGGTAACGGACGTACAAATCCATCGCAACAGTTGGTCGATGCGTTTCCTATGAAGGACGGTTACCCGATCAGTGAGTCGGTCACCTATAATGCCACTAATCCCTATGCTAACCGGGATAATCGTTTCGGTCTGAGCATCATCCATAATGGTGCTACTTTCGGATCAGAAAAAGCCGACATATTTGCCGGAGGTAAGGACGCTGAATCAAATGGTCAAACCAGAACTACCCGCACCGGTTATTATCTCAGGAAGTTTATTGTACCGGGTGTGATTATTACTCCGGGACTGACAGCCACTACCACCAAACACTATTATGCCTTCTTCAGAAGTGCAGAACTATGGCTGAACTATGCTGAAGCAGCCAATGAAGCATGGGGCCCCGATGCTGACCCTCAGTCACTGGGTAAGACAGCAAAAACAATCCTTGCCGAACTCAGGAAAAGAGCCGGAATTGCTACTGCCGATCCTTATCTGAATCAACAGGCTGCTGCAGGTAAGGATGTTTTCAGAGCACTGGTACAGAATGAAAGAAGGATTGAACTCTGCTTTGAGAATCATCGCTTTTTCGATGTCAGACGATGGTTGTTGCCACTGAGTGAACTCAATAAGGACGTAAGTGGGGTAATGATTACCAAAGATGATAATAATGTGTTCAATTATCAACCGGTAGCAAAAGTGGAAATCAGAAAATTTCAGGATTACATGTATTATGGTCCGATTCCGGAGCAGGCAATCTATGCATCGGAAGGAAACATTGTCCAGAATGCAGGTTGGTGATATAAGTGGTTAAATGTTAAATTTAAAAGATATGAAAACGAAATTTTTTATAGCGTCCTTAATAGTGATGATAGTGTCGTCGTGCGAAAAATATGATAGTTATATCGACGACTTTAATTATACGACTGTTTATTTTGCGTATCAGAATCCTGTCAGAACGATTTTCTCTAATAATCTTCAGTTCGACGTTGGCGTTGCGATGGGTGGAGTAAGAACCAATAGTGCTAATCAAACTGTTGATTTTGTAATCGCTCCGGAACTGCTTACTGATGCCGGTATAGTCGGCACGAATAATTTTACACTGTTGCCGGCTGATTATTACACACTGAGTAGTAGCAGTCAGTTTGTAATTCCCAAAGGCGATTTTGTCGGGAAACTGAGAGTAATCCTGAATAAGGAAAAGTTCCTTACCGACCCACTGACCACAGGAAAAACTTATGCTTTGCCCATAAGGATAACAGATACATCGCTTGATTCCATTCTGACCGGAAATGCCACCAAGGGAATTGCCCGTAAAGATTACACCATTGTGGTGGTAAAGTATATCAGTCAATATCACGGCATTTATTACCACCGGGGACAACGGTCGAAGTATGATGCTGGTAACAACCTGATTAATACATTACGTTATGTGACGGCTGATCAGGAAGATGAATATGTCCAAAACGTGATTTGGAATTTTAAAACGCTAAATGCTGACAGTATACAGAGTTCAGGAGTCGGAGAATTCTATTCTACAAGTTCAAAAAATTATTCCCTGAACTTAAAGATATTAACGGATAATAAAGTTCAGATTATCGGCAATCCTTCTTCGTTGATTCCGAATGTTCAGGACTTAGGTAACTCCGTATACGATGCAGCCAAAAAATCATTCTATCTTAATTATCAATATACTGATGTTGATAATATGAGATACGTAATGAAAGATACATTGATTTTCAGAAACGACGGACTCTCTCTGGAATTGTGGTAAGATACATCTAACTCCCGGAAAACATATGAAAAGAATCATTCAATATTTCGGTATATTTCTCTCATTACTTATGATTTGTTCATTCGTGACTGACCAAAGTAAAGATTGTCAACTGGTCTTTGTTAAAGGCGAAGGTGTTGATGTCGGGATTTTTCAGAATGGCTCATGTCTGTATCAACAGCAGGACAGCAGAATCAGTGAAATTCCTCAGACTCTTTTCGGAAAAGATTTTCTCATCGTCAAAGGAAAAAACTCTTCGCTGGAGTTTTCTGTAGCTGA
>JAYFPP010000220.1:0-32342 GCA_034927635.1 Paludibacter sp. | reverse complement strand
GTTCAGCTCCGTGTGCTTACCGACCAACCAGCCATGCAGTTCTACGGAGGAAACTTCTTTAAAGGAAAAGACAGCGGCAAATATGGCGAAGTGTACAATTACCGTACTTCATTTGCTATGGAAACCCAGCATTTCCCTGATAGCCCGAATCAACCTTCGTTCCCGAATACTATTCTGAAACCGGGGGAAACATATGAGCATGTTTGCGTGTATAAGTTTGAAGTGAGGGATCAGAATTAACTGAATTAATGAATTTATAGAAATACGGCGTAACCTTTATGAGGCTACGCCGTATTTTTTCAAACCCACTGAATCAAAAATTCTGTAAATTCATTAATTCTGTAAATTCTGATTCAGACATTTTTCCGTACAAATATTCCCTGCGGAATTATCGTTCTATATTATGAATCTATATTGCTATCACTGTACTGTATTTATGTATACTTTTGTCATAACATATTTTTTAACGAAATTACTATATGAAGTTATTGACAAAAAAATTTTTAGTTCTTTATTTGAGTTTGGTTTCGGGTGTATATATCGGAGCTCAGGATGCTAATGTGCGTATTTCGTGGGATTACAATACCGGTTTTGAGCAAAGGTCGGTGATAGTCGCCAATAAAGGATATACCGAAACGGAGTTTTTCTATCCCCGTATCAAAAAACTTAAAGACGGATCCTTGTTGATGGTTTTTATGAATAACGTAGTGGGTTTTGATATCTTTACACGTAAGAGTTACGATAATGGAAAGACATGGTCGGATGCAACAATGGTCAGACAAAGATATAGTGCCGCATCAACAGCAACTCAACAGGATAAAATAATATTTTCAACACCGGATTTTATTGAGCTTAGCGACGGACAGATTTTGCTTGCTTATCAATGGCGTTATCAGAAAGGATACAATGATCTTGTACATACCAATCAGAATTGTGGTATAGAGATAATGACCAGTACTGATCACGGCAAAACATTTTCTGTTCCTAAAACAGTATATATTGGCAGATGCTGGGAGCCTTCTTTTCTTGAGCTCCCTTCCGGAGAACTACAAATGTACATCACCGACAGCAATGAAGTTGCCAATAACCTCTCTCAGCCCTGCGTGACTTTGCTCCGTTCGTTCGATAAAGGAAAAACATGGCAACAAAAAGACGTCGCTACCTATAAAGATGGTGAAGTTCTTTCGCGGACTTTTGATGCCAGAGGTTCATATGATGGAATGCCTTCAGCCGTATATCTGAAAAACAATAATGGCATGGCGATGGCGCTTGAAGTATGGAGCTCAAAATATCAGGTGGATGAAACTCCTGTAATTGTTTATTCGTCAAATGATAACAACTGGAGGCACAAGGATGTAACCCGTGAAAAAGGAGGCCCCGGACCGGACCGGAAGAAACAGTTGCATAAAAACTTCCGTGGATTTGGTCCATATATGGAAATACTACCGACAGGAGAAGTGTTGGTGCAGTCAAACGGTTTATATAAAGGACAGCAAGGTATGTGGGTATTTATTGGCGATGAAAAAGCGGATAATTTTTCGTATGCCTCCTCACCTTATACAGGCCACTGGGGATCAATCGCATATATAGGAAATAACGAAGTTATAAGCTCAGGGACATATACCTATACTGAAGAGGGTAAAAATCATACCGGGATAAGAGCGCTTAAAGGGAGACTTAACTATGCGAAAAGGATCAGCGGTGAGGCTCCCGAACTTAAATCTTCTGGTTTGTTCGATGGAACAAATTCCAATGATTGGTTTATCGGGCAGGCCTCAGCATCGTCAGCTTATCTTAATTTCGGTTACACTCCAAATGATTTCCAGTTTACAGGCTATTTATTTGATAAAAATCTTATTGCTTTTACTCCGGAGAATTCTGATGCGGTCGATTTTCTACTCAACAGGAGAAACTCTGCTACAGGTAAAAACCAAACTTATCAGTTGGCAATCAATGCAAAAGGAGTTGTTACACTGAAAAAAGAGATGAATAATTCAATGGTGGCAGTGGATGTGACCGAAATAAAAGATATTGATTTTAATATTGAAGGGACGGTGAACAATGAGGCTGACGAAGATAAGGGCTTTGCTGCAAAAGTTGCCATCCCCTGGGAATTAATAGGAGGAGTTCCTGCTGATAATGATGAATTCAGAGTGCATTTGCGTCACCGGTATAAAGATTTGATGAAAGAAGCCCCGGTAGCACAGCTTGAATCAATGGCCGGCGAAGATTGCGATGCTCCTGAAACGTGGTTACGCATTTCATTTGACTGACAATATAATTGTATATAATGAATCGTATGTTTTATTAGTCTGTGCTGACTTTTCTTAAATTTGCAAAATAAAACATTCTACTTGATACCATGATAAAAAATAAATACAACCACCTTTTTTTAAGCTTTTGTTTTCTTCTGTATGCATCCGTAAACAGCTACGCTCAGGATGCTGATGTCAGAATTTCCTGGGATAAAAATTCCTATCTGGAGCTTGCAACTTATCTGGTCTCCGGAAGTAGTACTGCTTCAAGAACGGCATATTATCCCAGAATAAAGAGGCTTCAGGATGGGTCTTTATTAATGGTATTCATGAATGCCCAGACAGGATATAATATTTATACCCGAAGGAGTGTGGATGATGGAAAAAACTGGAGCAATGCATCCTTGATAAGAAAACAGTATAATGAGGCTTCACAGACATCGGCATCGGATAAGATGGTTTTTGCCTGCCCTGATTTTATAGAACTGGATAATGGCGAAATTTTGTTAGCCTATCAATGGAGGTATAATTCAGCTTATTCCAATGTTACTTATACTAATGTCAGTTGTGGGATAGAATTGATGCGTAGCACGGATTACGGACAAACGTGGTCGGCTCCCCGGAAAATGTACTACGGGAGGAACTGGGAACCATCGTTTATAAAACTTCCTTCTGGTGAGTTGCAAATGATTTTTACCGACAGTCATGAAGTTACTGCTGAAAGCAAATCAAGGCCCTGTGTCAGTATGCTACGTTCGTTTGACAAAGGACTTACCTGGCAGAATAAGGAAACCTGTTCGTATGAAGATGCAATCGTGCTGTCGAGAACCGTTGATGCAAACGGGACATACGATGGGATGCCGGTGGGAAAGTATCTGGCAAACAATAATGGCATTGCCTATGCTTGTGAAAGTTGGGGAGCGGCGACAACTCCCTGGATTGTGTATTCATCGGTGGATAAAAACTGGAACTATAATGATTTTGATTTTGCATCAGGAGGGCCAGGAGCCGACAGGAAATGGGCGGTACATGAAAACTTTGTAGGTTATGCCCCCTATATGGAGTTGTTGCCTACAGGCGAGGTAATCATTCAGGGTAATGGAAAGTATAACGGAACATCAGGCATCTGGACATTCATCGGAGATAAGTTTGCTAAGAACTTTTCATACGCATCATCACCGTATACCGGTTGGTGGGGCTCTATTGCTTATATAGGGAACAATGAACTGATCAGCACTTCAAATTATGATTATAAAGTCGGAAGTTTGTCGTATGAAGGATTGAAACTCATTAAGGCTAAACTCAACTACGCCAAAACGATTTCACGTTCTGCTATCGACTTACAGCCACTTTCATCATTCGACAGGAATCTTCATGATGACTGGTTTATAGGAGAAAAGTCCTCTTCATCTGCTTATGTTAATTTTGGGTACACTGCCAAAAGTTTTGATTATACGGTACACCTGTTTGATTCTATAATCACCGCCTTTACTCCCGCTAATTCTGATGCGGTTGTATTGCGCCTGAACCGTACCAATCAAATCACAGGAGTTAGTAAAAACTATCAACTGACTGCTAATGCTTTGAGTGTTTTTTCTCTGGAGGAAAAAGTAAACTACACCTGGACCATGAAAGATGTATCCTCCGTAGATGATATATTTGTAAATCTCAATGGCACAGTAAATAATGCTTCGGATATTGATTTGGGATACGCTGTCAAAGTTTCCGTTCCCTGGAATCTTATTGGAGGTTACCCTTCAGAATATGAGGTTTTCAGAGTTCATCTCAGACAAAGGTATAAAGATACAGTGACTGAATCTCCTTCGGCTGTTGTTGCCTCTCTGGCCGGTGAAAATCCCGACGATAGTTCGACCTGGTTGAAGATTGCCTTTGACTTTAGTTCCGGGCTTGATGATGTTGAAACGGATGTAAGAACAGGTGTTTTTTATTGGGATGATAATGTATTTGTTCCCAGACCCGACCAGATTGATCTGATTTCAATATATACACTGTCAGGCCAAAAGATGATGGATATTTATCCGGTTGAACAGCAAAACGGCATTAAACTCCCTAAAGGAGCCTATATATTGAAATGCCATGTCAGTAGAGGAGGGTACGAAAATATAAAGGTACTATTGAAATAAAAAAGCAAATGTTAAACTTTAAATCAATTTAAAATGAAAAAACGATTATTCTCTTTTCCCCTTTTTGTATTGGGATTTTGTGTGATCCAGGCACAAACGCTGCTACAGGAAATTCCGGCATATAAAATTCAGTTTGGAGATATGCAGGATGTAGACATAAATGCCGACGGTAAACTGGATTTGTTTATTGGAGGTAATGATTATGCTAAAGCAGCTACCAGTGAACGTATTGGTTTGGATGGCGTGTCATATTATTACCAAACGCTCATGCTTATGTGGAGTGACATTCAGGCAAAATTTTACGAAGCCGGTAGTAATTTTAAAAATAATTCCCGTCCATATAGCGCTTTTGCCGATTTTGATGGGGATAATATTTTGGACATGGTTTATGCCAACCATGGTATAGTGGCTGCTTTTCCTGAAGATTTCGGCTTGTATCTTGGTGATGGCAATGGTAACTTCGACAAAGAAGCCTGGACCTTTGATATTGCATCGTACGAATTCTTTCCCAGAGCTTGTGCCGTGGCGGATGTGAATAATGACGGTAAACCGGATATCATTGCGATGGGTTACATCGGTACTTATGGAACCAGTGATTTTAAGAATTGCAGTGCAATACTCATCAATAATGGGGAGTATGTTGGAGATATGAAATTTAAGGTTACCAACCAGACCCTGTTTGCCAATAATGCATGGAGTTATCCTATGATTCAGACCCTGGATGTAAACAATGATGGCTATACGGATTTTGTACTTACCGCCAGCGATGCTTCCGATAATGCTATTAGTGATAAAACATTTACCGATATATTTTTAAACAAAGGAGCTACCGCACCGGGAGAATTTCAACGGATGTACCTGTGTGAACAAATGGGTGGAAAGCCTCAGTACGTGGGTCCTGTTCTTGTTCAGGATTTTAGCGGTAACGGATATCTCGATGTTTTTATTACCGGTAAAAACGGAACCACATCTGTTTCTCCTATGAATTTATATCTGAATAATGGAAACAGCACTTTTAGCAAAAGTACTCAGGCAAACTTTCGTGCCGATCTGAGGAACGAAAACTCAACTCCAAGCCAGTCGAAAGCTTATGACTGGGACGGAGATGGTATTTCTGATATCATCATGTCGGGCTATGTCAGCGAAGCGCCTGCTACGCAAACCGGATTCTGGTGGAAAAATAACGGTTCAGCGGTATTTGGTGCTGAATCGCGTCTGCCCGGAGCTTCCAACTCCTGTATGGCATTCCCCGACTGGAACGGCGATGGTGTAAGGGATATGATGATCATTGGGAAAACCACTTCTACCACTTATATCACTCAGGGAGGTACCAATTATTTTGAAGCGATGATAACGAAGGGAGAGGCTCCTGCCAATGCAAAACCATCGGCTCCAACCAATATTAAGTCAGTTACCAATGGAAACAGTGTTACACTGAGCTGGGATGCTGCCGTGGATGATAAAACTCCTTCGAATTCACTTTCGTATGAATTTTATTTAAAGAATTCAGATGGTGATGTTTATAACAATTGCCGTTCGATCATAGGTGGTAGTTTGGATGGCTCACGCATGGTGCTTGCTTTGGGAAATGCCTTTCTGAACAAAACAATTGCACTCAACAACCTGCCTGATGATGATTATACCTGGGGAGTGCAGGCAATCGACGCTTGTTATGCAGGATCTGTTTTTGCTTCAGGATCTTTTACCATTGATGGATTAAGCGCAGTAACCCGCACACAGGATTTTAATATAAATATCTCGGTAAACGGGCAGGTGCTGACTGTGAATGCCGGAGTTGAGAATGCAGTGGTTAAAATTATGGATACTGCAGGAAAACTGATTGATATGCAATTGTTCAGTCAAACCTATTCGAAAGAACTTGCAAAAGGAATATACATCATTGTGGTAGAACAAAATGGAGAAAGAAAAATTCAGAAAGCGATAATATGATTGATAGAAAATTGTAAATTTAAGGTATATTTGAAGGATGAAATAAATTATGAGAATTCCTGAAAAAACACGAATACAATTGATATACATTTTTACATGTATATGGGTTGTATTTGTGTCTTTCAGGCCGGTTTTTTCTGCCGAACAACGGTTATACTTTAATCAATTGTCTACTAAAAACGGCTTATCCCACAACAGAGTACATGCCATTCTACAGGATTCAAAGGGTTTTATCTGGGTTGGAACTTCCGATGGTCTGAACAGGTATGATGGGATTAACTTCAAAACATTCTACAAGAAAGATTTAAATATCAACAGTTCGTTTATCGTTACACTTTGTGAGGATAATCAGGGCAATATCTGGATTGGAACCGACAATGGAGTTGTTGTTTATGATTCCCGGAATGATTTGTTCAGACATTTCAATAAAGTGAGTAGCTCAGGGCAGAGTATTCACAACAAAGTTCCGATTATAGGGAAAGATGCTAAAGGCGTGATGTGGATGGCTGTCAACAACCAGGGATTGTTCTCTTATGATCCCAAAAGCCGGAAACTGAACAATTATTTTGTGAAAAATGGTGTCCAGCAGTTGCCTGCGAATATTACCTCCTTTTATTTTGATAACAATAATGTTTGTTGGTTGGGTTTATACTTCGATAATCTGTACTCCACCGATAAAAAATTCAAAACACTTACTCCCTATACCCTTTCTGATGGAAGCCAGCCTTATAAGCGGGATTATATCACACGAATCATAAAAAGTCCATACAACAGCATTTATATTGCCAGCGTAAACAAAGGAATCTGCGAAATTAACCTATCCTTGAATTCCATTAAAACCATTGTTTCCAATGCTGCAGGAAAATTTATTACCAATGACTTAGTATTGGAAGGGAATAGTGAATTGTGGATGGGAACCACCGACGGGCTATTTAAATATGACCTGCTTACAAATCAAACTACACACATCGGAGCTTCTTCCGGCGATCTTTTCTCCCTGTCCGACAGCGAGATTCTATCCATCGCGTTCGATGACCTGAAAGGAATCTGGATAGGAACATATAGCAGTGGACTGAATCATGCAAATTATGCATACATGGATTTTGAGAAGTTTTATAAAACAACTTCCGGTTCTTTGATAGGTACCCTGGTAAGAGGGTTTGTTGAAGATAAAGAAGGAAATATCTGGATTGGAACAGAAAAGGCCGGACTTTTCAAATACTCTCTGAAAAACAATTTTCTGCAAAAATATGAGAACAGCCATCTTCCGGATAATATCTTTGGAATTTGTTATGAGAATGATAATCTCTGGATGGGATCTTATTCCGGAGTTTACCGGCTGAACCTCAAAACGAATCAGGTAAAATCCTATAACAGAGACAATGCCGAGTCGAAACTGAAAGACAATAAAATATACAAGATTTACAAGAACTCGCTGAATCAAATTCTGATAGGAACTACTCTCGGGTTGCTGAGATATGATGAATCGCTTGACGATCTGATTCCGATAGAAGCTTTTAACGGGATTTTTGTTTGCGATATTCTTGAGGACACCAAAGGTAATATGTGGTATGCTACTTACGCAGATGGATTATATAAGTACGATATTGAGAAAAACAAACTGATAAATTTCAGGAATAATCCTAAAATAACCACTTCTATTCCCTACAATAAGATACTATCGGTATTTGAAGACAGTAAAAATCGTATTTGGGTGACCACACATGGTGCGGGATTTTGTAAACTTAATAACGACAATACCTTCACTACTTACGATGTCTCCGATGGAATGCCAAATGATATCATTTATAAAATATTGGAAGATGAAAATGAGAATCTATGGATTAGTTCTAATAAAGGCTTAATAAAATTCTCTCCGGATAAAGAGGAAACAAAAATATATACCGATGTTGATGGTTTGCTGAATAATGAGTTTAATTATAATTCAGGGATCAGAACAAATGAGGGAGAAATCCTTTTCGGTTCAAAAGATGGTTTTATTAAATTTAATCCTCAACGATTTGTTGTTAACAAGAAAGTTCCAAATATCGTAATTACTGATCTGTTGATTAACAACGTGCTGATGAAGGCAAACCAACCGGATTCTCCTCTGAAATGCAGTATCTCTCAGACAAGAAAAATAGAACTCTCAGCCAATCAGAATTCTCTTGAGTTCAGATTCTCCGTGCTTAACTTTCATTCTCCCTCCAATAATAAGCTCTACTATAAACTTGAAGGTTATAACGACGACTGGCAAAAACCATCTGAGGATAATTCAATCATTTTTAATAAATTACCTGCCGGAAAATATAAGCTATACCTGAAAGGAATGAGTAGCGACGGAATATGGAATGAAACCTATCCTCCGATAGAGATTGTTGTGTCGCCAAAGTTTTACCTGACTAAACTGGCTATCTTCTTTTACATTGTATTAGCTCTTGCCTTACTCTTTTTTATCTTATATTATTTAAGAAAACGTGCTGTTACACAGCAAATAAAACAGCAGAAAATTTTTGAGAGAAACAGGGAAATAGAACTCTACAATGAAAAAATCAATTTTTTCTCGAATATCGCCCATGAGATTAAGACACCGCTTACCCTCATCCGTACGCCGCTCGAGAATATTATGAATACAGGAAAGTTTGAGACAGAAATAAAAGAGGATTTGAATCTGATTAATCAGAATACTCAACAGCTTTCAAGGCTTATCAACGAGCTTCTCGATTTTTCCAGAATTGAAAAGAATGGATTTCAACTTGTTTGTAATGAGCTTGATGTGGTTGAAAAAATAGAATTTATAAAATATAATTTCAACGATTTGGCTAAGCATAAGAATCTGAAGTTGTCGTTTACACATTCTCAGGATCAGATTTTTGTATTTGCCGACGAGCAGGGTTTTATAAAGATTATCAATAATTTATTCTCGAATGCCCTGAAATATGCAGAAGAATATATTGAAGTTAATGCTGATATTGTCGGAGATCAGGTGGTTATTTCTTTCAAAAATGATGGTCAGATTATTCCTGAAGATAAAAGAGAAGCGATATTCAGTCCGTTTACCCAGTATCGTGATCCGGGAAATGTATATATGACAGGATTCGGCATAGGTCTTTCTCTGGCAAGAACACTGGCTGAATTACACTCGGGATCGTTGGTCGTTGATAATGACCTTACATGCAATAACTTTATTTTGACACTGCCTCTTCTCAAAATTGATAGTCATCGTGAAGCTGTAAAAGAGGATGAGAAAAGCACCGGAAAGGAGAACCAGTCAAAAGAAACGAAACCCGTTATTTTGTTGGTTGAAGATAATCTGGAACTGCTGAAATATATTAAAAGGAAGATAGAAAATGATTATTCAGTATTGTCAGCTACAAATGGAAAACTAGCCCTCGGAATAATCAATAATGATCATGTTGATGTTATTGTAAGTGATATCTCTATGCCCGAGATGAGTGGCCTGGAAATGTGCGAACAATTAAAAGCAAATTTTGAAACCAGCCATATCCCAATCATTATATTATCTGCTCATTCATCAACACAATCAAAAATAACCAGCATGGAGTATGGTGCAGACATATATATTGAAAAACCATTTTCATTGGAATTTCTTGTTTCATGTATTGATGGATTATTGATCAAACGAAAGAATCTGAGGGATGCATATAATTCGGAAATACAGCCAACCCCTAATCATGCCAGCTTATCGAAACGTGATGAACAGTTTCTCCTGTCGATGGATGAAATCATCCTGTCAAACATGAGTGATCCTGAGTTTTCAATCGAACAGCTTGCAGAGCATTTATGTCTGAGCAAATCAACCCTTAACAGAAAAGTCAAAGGTTTACTGCAAATTACCCCTAATGATTATATCCGTACCAAACGACTTATAATGGCAGCAAAGCTTTTGAAAGAAGGTTCGAACAGAATCAATGAAACATGCTATCTGGTAGGGTTTAACACCCCATCATATTTTATTAAATGCTTCAAAAGCTACTACGGAAAACTTCCGTCAGAGTATCTGGAAGACAAAATAAGTCATTGATTTAGCAGGTAATACAAATTTTTTTTTGTCAATACGGCACAATGAAAATAAATTTGTATTAATTGAATCTTTTATTCTACTCTGATAATTATTTAGATACTACTTTTGACACGAAAACAGAAGCTCAGTTATACAATTTATGTTTTGTATAATAATTCAACAGTTCAAAAATAAACTTATTTCAATACTAATATAAACACAAGTCAACATGAAATCTAAGTTGAAGGTCACATTTATAATGCTCACAGTTTTGTCGGTTCAACTGATATTTGCTCAAAGCAAAAGTTTCAATGGAAGGGTCCTCGATGAGAAAAAGGAACCGGTTGTTGGAGCGACAGTTATTGTTAAAGGCACAAATAACGGGGTAATAACAGATTTTGATGGTAACTTCAAAATCAGCGCTTTGCCCGACAATCAAATAGTGGTTAGTTACATCGGTTATGCAACTCAGACAATAAAGGTTGGAGCGCAAACTTTTCTTCAAATTCAGTTAGAGCCAAATGTAACAGCGCTTGAGGATGTGGTGGTAATTGGCTACGGTACCCAGAAAAAAGTTAATCTGACCGGGTCGGTATCTACCGTCGATTATTCAAAACAAGCGATGTCGCGCCCAATTACGAGTACTGCTACGGCACTTTCAGGTTTAAGTCCTGGTGTTCAGGTAATGCAGGGATCGGGAAATCCCGGAAGTGAAAGTGTAACAATAAATATTCGTGGTGTGGGAACGCTGAATACCTCTTCACCGCTTGTTATCGTTGATGGATTTGAAAGCTCCATTTCTGCCGTAAGTCCTGATGACATTGAGACTATTTCTGTATTAAAGGATGCTGCCTCCTGTGCAATATATGGTAACCGGGGTGCCAATGGTGTAATTTTAATCACAACAAAAACAGGAAAAGGGGATAAAATCACCGTTTCATACAACGGATTATTTTCGTACAACCAGCCTTCAAATCTTTATAAAGAGGTTTCCAATTATGCTGATTATATGGAATTTATGAATGAAGCTGCTGTAAATGTCAACTCATCTCCGACTTTTTCTCAGGCAACTATTGATCTTTGGAGAGAAAAACAAGCCGATCCGAATGGTCTCTCTGATTCGGGTTATCCGAATTACGTTGCTTATCCCAATATCGACTGGATGGAAGCATTATTCACAGAAACCTGGTATAAAAAACATGCTCTTACCGTTTCAGAATCATCAAAGAAAAGCAATAACCTCTTTTCGGCAACTTATCTAGATAATCCCGGAATAATCCAGGGGACTTCTTCAAAGAAATACCAGTTACGTGCTAATATTACCAATAATGTAACCGATTGGCTGCAAATAGGAACGAAATTGTGGGGATACGAAAACGATATTGACCGCAATCAGCTTTCAAATGTCTTTTCATATATTTCCCGTTCGTCTCCGGGTATTTATCCTTATTATGACGGGAAATACGGATATCTTGAAAATAGTGAGGAGAGTACAACCGCCAGAAACAATTTGTTTTTCCTGAATCGTACAGGCGGATATTACAAAAACACCTATATCAATGCCAGCTTGTTTTCAACGGTTTCATTTCCACAAAACATAAAATACAATGTTTCGTTCAACTATAATCGCTACTGGAGTAAGCAGAAATACTATGTTAATACATTGAGTGCTTATTCTTTCCGGCGCGATGAGGTGGCATACAGTGGTTATGCTTTGGAGAACCTGAATCTTCAGATGTCTTATGAAGGAAATAATCGCTGGGTTTTCCAAAACAATCTTAGTTGGAATAAAAAAATTGCAAATAAGCACGAAATCAGTGCCATGGCCGGTTATGAATCGACATATTACAACTCAGACTGGACCAATGCGAGTAAAACCGGCCTGATTGATGATGCCATTACCGAACTCTCTACGGCAACCGAGATGACTGCCATTACCGGCACACAGCAGGATGAAGCCTCTCAGTCCATCTTTGGTCGCGCCACCTATGCTTACGACAGCCGTTATCTGTTGGAAGCGAACCTTCGCTACGACGGATCATCAAAATTTTACCAACTCAGTAGGTGGGGTTTATTTCCTTCTTTCTCAGCAGGATGGCGTATCTCTGAAGAAACATTCATGGCTGACGCGAATATTGATAATCTTAAAATAAGAGCTTCGTGGGGGAAGTTGGGTAATAACAGTATTAGTAATTACGCGTATCAGGCAACATATAATACGGACTATAAGTATGTTTTCGGAGGTTCAACTTCGAACGGAATAGCACAAACCACCCTTAGTAATAATTATCTGAGATGGGAAACGACAACTTCTGCAAATGTTGGGATTGATCTGGGTATCCTGGATAATCGTCTGAGTGCAGAATTAGAAGGCTATAACAGGATAACTGATGGAATACTTTACCGCGTTCCTATATATGCAACTTTAGGAAATAAAACCGCCCCTTACCAGAACCTGTGCGAGGTGACTAATAAAGGTGCCGAATTAACATTAACCTGGCAGGATAAACTCGGAGATTTCAATTATCGCGTATCCGTGAATGGTTCCCGGAATTACAATCAGGTATCAAAATATAATGGAAGACTTGTTGAAGGTTGGGTGGATGATGGTCAGGGTGGCAGAACCTATAAATCCAATATCGGGGATGTCACCACGAAAGTGGATGATTTCCGACGTGTGCTGGAAGGAAAAATAATTAATGAATTTTATTTACTGAATGTTTATACCGGTAACGGAACGTACTTCAATGCAGATCAGACGGTAAATGTTGCCGGAGGTCCGAAAGACGGCATGATACGCACGGAAGAAGATATGGCATGGTTACAGGCTATGATCAATGCCGGATACACTTTTTATCCCAATCAGAGTATACGCAAAACAGGAATCTGGTACGGGGACTATATCTATGCCGATAAAAATGAAGATGGAATTTATGGCAACGACTACGACAAAGAGTTCCAGAATATCTCGCTAACACCCAAGATCTATTACGGTTTACAGGCAAGTGCCTCGTGGAAAGGTTTTGATTTCTCCATGAATTGGGCGGGTGCGGCAGGTTTTGCTATCTACTGGAGATATCTGGGACTTAATTCGTATTCAACGCAGGATGGTTATTCACTTCCATATGATATCGCTTACGATCACTATTTTTATGATCCGGATAATCCGACCGATCCACGCACTAATCTGACTTCGAAAAATGCGCGGTTGACAAAAAATTATCAAAATTCTCAGAATGAGGCAAACTCAACCCTTTGGCTCTATCGGGGAGATTATTTGAAACTCAAAAATCTGACTTTTGGGTATACAGTTCCTGCATCTTTGATTAAAAAAATCCATTTGAGCGATATGAGGCTTTTTGTCAGTGGAGAAAATCTGTTTACCATAACAGACTTTCCGGGGATGGATCCCGAAATGCAAACGGCTACAGGCTATGTTACCATGAAGCAATATGCCTTTGGGATAAATATCAGTTTCTAATACTTTAAAATTTATGATCATGTCAAAACTCAATAAAATATTTTTATTCCCGGTTGTGCTGCTCATTATGAACAGTTGCTCATCAGATATGCTGGATTTAGCTCCTTATGATGGAATAAGTTCCGGCAATGTATGGAGAAAAGCCTCTCTGGCGGAATTGACGGTTACGGGTGTTTATAATAATTTGCTCTACGATTATAACACTGCTACAGCAAGCCGGTTGAACTGGGATGCTTTTTCTTCAATAATGGATCCGTCATCATCCATTTACAACAATTATTCTTTGCTTTTGGGTACAGTCACCGCGAATGAATCTTCTTTCGAAAATTACTGGAAGGTTTTTTATGAAGGCATCTCCAGGGCAAATGATGTGATTGCCAATATCAGCAATGTTCCGGATATGACTGCTGAAAAAAAGGCACAATATATTGCTGAATGTAAATTTATTCGTGGATATTATTATTACCGGCTTAATGTGCTGTGGCGGGGAGTCCCGCTCTATATGGAACCGGTTGAGGTGGCCGATTGTACAAAGGGACGCTCTTCTGAAGCGGATGTTTGGGATGCGATTATCGGAGATATGACTGATTGCATTCTTGAGACCAACCTGCCTGATAAATATGCATCGAATAGTCCTGATTACGGAAGAGTCACGAAAGCTGCCGCTTACACATTGCGGGGGAAGGTTTATCTCTGGAAGAAGGACTGGAATGCGGCTCAGAAAGATTTTGAAGAGGTGACAAAAATGGGATACAGTCTTTTCCAATCCGGTTATGGGAACTTATTTACTGAATCCAATGAAAAATGCGATGAGATGATTTTCTCCATACAAATGATTGAAGAAAGCGGTTATGGAAGTGCCCGTCCCTACAGGTACGGAAACCCGCTCACTGCAGGGAATGGTTATAGCGCCTTTTTCTTTAATCCCAACTTTGTCGACAGTTATGAATGTGTTGATGGTAAACCATTTAACTGGGATGATTATTTGCCGGGATACTCATCGATGCCCCCTAAGGCAAGAGCGGTTTTTTTCCTGAGAGATGGTTTAAAAACAAAAGAAAAAGCGACAATGACAACTTACGGAGCTGATATGACCAAATATCTCGCCGACGGTAACGAAGCAAGAATCCTTGCTGCATATCAGGGACGCGATCCCCGTTTGCAGGCAACGGTCATCACCCCATACTCCACCTACGACGGAGGACTTACGGGAGCTACCTATACTTATACCTACAGATGGCCTTATCGGGGATACGATGCTAAAGATCCATACGACTTTCGTTCAAATCTCAACAATTATATGCTTTATTCAGTAAGAAAATTTGTTCCTGTAGGTCGCGAAAATATCTTTACGCAATATAATCCGATTGATATTCCGGTATTCCGTTATGCCGATGTGTTACTCTGCCTGGCTGAAGCTCTTAACGAACAGGGTGAAACGGACGAAGCGGCAGGATATGTAAATCTGGTCAGGAACCGGGCAGGTGTTGCGGCATTGAATTCAAATGCCTATACCACAGTTACAGGAAAAGAAGATATGCGGAAAAGAATACAACATGAACGAAGCGTTGAACTTGCCGGAGAAGAGCAAATCTATTTTGATGAGTTGCGTTGGGAAACATGGAAGAATAAAAAGTTTGCAACAGGAAACGGTCTGTTGGAAGTTTGGGGCTCTCCTGTATATGAATACTCCTGGCTGGGAGATCAATGTTTATTGTGGGCGCTTCCATCCTCTGAGTGCGAAAAGAATACAAATCTTATTCAGAATAAGGATTGGTAAACTAAGTAAAATCAACATATATTTTTATGAAAAAAAGGATGCTTAAGGCAGGATTATTTCTCCTGCTTCTTACTACTACTGTCTCATGTAAGCTGGAACAAAATCAAACAAAGTCTTCACGGCATTACGAAAGATGGTCAGTTGCAGAGATATCTGAGTGGTATAAACAACAGGATGGTTGGTTGGTGGGATTCAATTATATTCCATCCAATAAGGTTAATCAGCTGGATATGTGGCAGGCAGAATCATACGATCACGCGATTATTGATAGAGAGCTCGCAATGGGAGAAGAGCTTGGATTCAATGTCGTTCGGATTTTCTTGCACGATATGGTTTATGCACAGGATTCTGAAGGTTTTAAAAAACGTTTTGCTGATTTTCTTACCATCGCCCATAAACACGGGATGAAAGTTGTGCCTACCTTTTTTACCAACGGCGGCAAAGAAGAACGTCGTCAACTCGGGAAACAACCTGAGGCAATTCCCGGTACGCATAATATCCATTGGGCACGAACTCCGGGACAGGCAATTGCTCATGATCCTTCAAAATATGAACCTCTGAAGAAATATGTGCAGGATTTTGTTTCAACATTTGCCGAAGACGACCGCATTCTTTGCTGGTATTTGTACAACGAACCATGGAACAATTCCATTTATCAAAAGAAGGAAATTCCGAATAAAGTAAATCCCTACAATTTATTAAAGTCAGTTTTTGCCTGGGCAAGGGAATGTGGTCCGAAACAACCGCTTACGGCTTGTATGTATGTAGAATCATGCCCGACAGATGCATTTCTGGGAGAAAACGCCGATATCATTACCTTCCATTGCTATAAAGGCCCGGAGAAAATGCGTGAATGGATTGATAAACTAAAATTCTTCGAACGTCCAATCATGTGTGGAGAATATATGGGACGACCGGTTTCTACCTTTAAGGAGGAAATGCCTATCCTGAAAGAAAATAATATTATAGCGATAAATTTTGGTCTGACAGCGGGTAAACCTGGTTTTTATAATCAATGGAACAGTCTTCCTTCGGACACGATGCCAACAGTCTGGTTCCATGATATACTCACAGCGGATGGGCAACCTTATGATAAAGAAGAGGTTGAATTTATTAAACAGATGACAGGAAAGAAATAAACAGATTATAATAACATATTAAATATAAAATGATGAGAAAAGTATCTTTTTACATGCTGCTGCTCATAAGTGCATTCTTTGCAGTTAGCGTAAATGGGAATGATGTCGTTAAAGTCTGGGAGGGAACACTTGAACTTCCCACCTACAAGTTGAATGCGCCGGAAGCAGCGCCAATCTTTGACAGAGATTACTCCTATCAAAGGGCGCGCAGAAGTGTGTATCCCTATCCTATGAATGACAATATGACCCGTAACAAGGAGACAATTTCATATAAAGCTCTTTATCTGGAGAATGAATATGTTCAGTTATGTATATTGCCTGAGATAGGTGGTCGTTTGTGGTATGCCATTGATAAAACGAATGGTTATGATATTGTTTACCGTAATCATGTTATCAAACCGGCAAATGTTGGAATGTTGGGTGCATGGGTTTCGGGAGGTGCAGAGTGGAATGTGTTTCACCATCATCGTGCCACCTCGCATACTCCGGTGGATTATAAACTGATTGATAATAAGGACGGGAGCAAAACTATCTGGATTGGGGAGACTGAACTTCGTCACCGCATGTCCTGGGCAATTGGTGTTACATTACGTCCCGGCAAGTCTTATATTGAAGTTGACGGTCGTCTTCTCAACTCAACTGAGAACAATAATTCCATGCTCTATTGGTCGAATGTAGCCACACATGTGGATAAAAATTATCAAATCATATTTCCACAAAGTGTTGAGTTCGGCACTTTTCATTCAAAGGAGTCATTTTGCCGCTGGCCGGTAACTCACGAAGCCTACCGGGGTGATGAAGCCTATACAAAAGGTATCGATGCTTCGTGGTGGAAGAATCATCCGACTTCAAATTCAATTTTTGTTTATGATTTGAAGGAAGATTTCATTGCGGGTTACGACCACGGACGTCATGCGGGGACTATGCTGGTGGGAAATCATAATATTGTAAAAGGTGGTAAATTCTGGTTGTGGGGCCCTAATTCAGAGTGGGATACAAAAATTCTCACTGATTCGTCAGGTCATTATTGCGAGTTAATGGTTGGAGCCTATTCTGATAATCAGCCCGACTATAGCTGGTCGCGGCCCTATGAAGTAAAAGAGTTTACCCAGTATTGGTATGGACTCAATAAGATTGGAGGGGTAAAGTCCGGTTGCAGGGAAGCCGCCATCAATATGGATTATTCCGGTAAAGGGAAAGTACTTTTAGGAGCAAATGCGACCGAAAAACTTAGTGGGATGAAGGTGGTTCTGGCAAGCGGAGATAAGACCCTTTTTTCGGAAACAATGGACCTGGCTCCTGATGCACCATTTGTAAAAACAATTAGTATTGACAAGAATATCAGGGAAACAGATCTTTGTATGAAGTTGCTGAACAATAAAGGTGAAGTGATGCTGACATATACTCCGGTAACAAAGGATCTGACAAAACCGCTACCGGAAATCGTGGATTATCCTCTTTTCCCTGAAGAAATTAAAAATAACGAAGAATGTTATTTCGTGGGATTGCGCAATCTTCAGTTCAATAATCCTTTTGTAAATCCTACAGATTATTTTATGGAAGTGCTGCGGCGTGATCCCGGCGATACCAGGTCGAATACTCAATTGGGAGTTTGGTGGCGTCTGAGGGGTGACAATGAGAAAGCAAAACAATACCTGCGTACCGCAATTAAAAGACAAACGAAGGATTATACCCGTCCCAAAGATTGTGAAGCCATGTATAATCTGGGTCTGATTCTTAAGTCAGAAGGCTGGCATGAGGCTGCAATGGATACACTGTATCGCGCCATGTGGAGTTATGAATACAATTCAGCGGCAAATTTCCAGTTGGCCCAACTCTATATTGCCGGTGGAAACATTAAGATGGCTCTTGAACGTCTCAATGAGGCAATTGTCAATAATGCCCGCAACGTTGATGCCCTGAATTTTAAAACCACGATTCTCCGTCATCAGGGAAACAAGGAAGAAGCTCTCAAATGTGTTGATCAGGTATTAGAAGTAGATCCTGTAAATGCATATGCAAGCTATGAAAAAAAGATGCTTGCAGGTGATAATTATTTTTCTAAACTGATGCGTGATGTTCCAGAATCCTATCTGGAGCTAGCAATAGAGTATATGCATAACGGCTTTGTTGATGAAACGATAAGTATCTTAAAGGACATTGATTCACGTGTTGCTTACCCAACCGTACGCATGTATCTGGCTTATTTGTCCGACAAAGCAGGAGATAAGAGTGTTGCACGGGCATATTATGAGGCTGCGCTTAAATTACCGGTGGAATATTGCAATATGTTCCGTCTGGAAACCATTGAAGTCCTTGAAAAAGCAAAAGAATACTTTCCTCAGCATTATAAAATCTATTATTATCTGGGAAACCTATTCTTTGATAAACAACCCGATACAGGGATGTCAAACTGGAAACAGTGTGCTGAACTAAATCCCTCCTTTGCTTTGGTATGGCGTAATCTTGGCTGGGGACACTGGTTGTACACGCTGAATCTCGCTGAATCGGTTAAGTGTTATCGGAAAGCGGTGGAACTGGCACCGGATCAGGCACTGTTCCTCGAAGAGCTGGATCAGGTGTATGAATTGAAGGGTGAAGATGTAAAAGTTCGTTACGATTTGTTGAAAGCCCACCATCAAACCAATCTGAAACGTTATTATCCGCTTGCTGCCGAGGTTATTACCGGGACTTATGTGGGCGATTATGATTATGTACTTGGTCTTCTGAAGAATTGCTATTTCCCCACACGTGAAGGCGTTGCTAATTTCCACGATATCTATGTGGATGCTCTGATGATGGCTGCCATTGATAAGATTGCCAAAGGAAAATACGAAGAAGCAATAACGCTGTATAAACAGTGTTTCGAATATCCCGATAATCATCAGGTGTTCCTTGTCGACAAGCGTGTTCCGCGTGATGCACAGTCTTACTATCTGATGGGTGAGGCCTATGAGAAAATGGGGAATAAAAAGGAAGCCATGCTTAATTATAAGAAATCAGCAGAGGTAAACGTAAAGAAAACAGATTATCGTTTCTGGCAGGCTTTGGCGCTGCAAAAGACTGGAAAAGGCGAAGAGGCAAAAGCAATCTTTGAAAGTATGGTTGAAACAGGGAAAAACAGGATAGTTGATCGCGTTATGAATTTCTATGGAGCTGAAGGAACCACAGGTGAAACGGTGGAATCAGTGAATACAAAAGCTTATTATACCATGGGTCTCGGACAACTTGGTCTTGGAAAGAAAGCTGAAGCCAATAAGAGTTTCAAGAAATCGACAGAGTTGAAGCGAGATAATTTATGGGCTAACTATATGGAGCTACAAACCAGATAGATAGTCGTTAAAAAAGAAAATATTATTTGTAAATATTCATCATTAGCTGTGATGAGAAATACAACAAAAAAATGAAATCAATAACTTATATCAGCCTGATAACGCTATTCTCATTCGTGCTGATGGCATGTGGTGTGGCGAAGAAGCCTTCCATCGAAGTTATCCCTTACGGGGTAACTTCAGGCGGAGATTCTGTAACGCTTTATCGTCTGACGAACTCTTCCGGCTTTTCTATGGAGATAATTGATTACGGTTGCCGTGTTGTAAGGATCATTGTTCCTGACAAGAATGGTAAGGCGGATGATGTGGTGTTGGGCTATGACGACATAAAAGGCTATGAAACCGGCGGAGAAAGATTTTTCGGAGCTTTATTGGGCCGTTATGCCAACCGGATATCCAAAGGCCGTTTTACTCTTGATTCCGTAGAATACCAGCTTTCGTGCAATAATGCTCCGAATGGTTTTCCTTGCCATTTGCATGGCGGCGATATGGGTTTCGATAGGGTAATGTGGAAAGGAGAACCCTTTGAATTGCATGATACCATCGGTGTTCGTTTCACCCGGCTGAGTTCCGACGGAGAAGAGGGTTATCCGGGTAATCTGAGTTGTGAGGTAAAATACTTCTGGACTCCGGAGAATACATGGCGCATAGAGTACCGTGCAACAACTGATAAGCCTACGATAGTTAATATGTCGCAACATAGTTATTTTAATCTTAAAGGTGGAGCAGGAGGTACCGTGCTCGATAACTATCTGACGGTATATGCCGATTCTATGACTCCGAATAATGCTGGTTATGTTCCGATTGGAGAGATTGTTCCGGTGGCGGGGACTCCGTTGGATTTCAGGAAACCCCATACTTTTCTGGAGCGTATCGACCAACCGAACGAACATATGCGGATAATGGAAGGTTATTCGGCAAACTGGGTACTGAATAATCAGACAGGCAGGTTAGCCAAAGCTGCCATATTGAGTGAACCGGTATCGGGGAGGCGTTTGGAGGTATGGACAACAGAGCCGGGGATATTGATTTACACCGGTCGGTTGCTTTCGGAAAAGATTATAGGGAAACAAGGTCGTCCATTAAGTAAATACGGCGGATTGATACTGGAAACCATCCATTATCCTGATACCCCGAATCATTCTGATTTCCCGTCATGTGTGTTACGCCCGGGTGAAGAGTACTTCTCGGCTACTGAGTATCGTTTTTTAATTGATAGCCAATATTAAACATTATATCAATTAAAATTATAAAGCATTAAATTCTAACCACAAAAGGCACAAAAGAAAGACTAAGGAATCACAAAAGTGGTATAATTCAATGATTCAAAAAAAAAACTTATATGTTCCTTACATGACTTATATGGTGATTAAAATTTCTTTTGTGATTCCTTAGTCTTTCTTTTGTGCCTTGTGTGGTTCATAAATTTATCGATATAAGCCTTATTATAAATCTATAATATGAAAACAAAATTAATTCTGATACTCCTTTTTAGTCTATTTGCTTATAGTTTAAGGGCTCAGAACGTTGTCTATATGAAAACAGGAGGAACAGGGGATGGAACTTCTGCTGAGAATCCTGTCGGATCCCTTACACTCGCTTACAATGCACTGGGTAGTGACGGAGGAACAGTGGTGGTGTGCGGCGATTTTGAACAGATTTCTACGTTCAGTGAGCCTGCTCATACAGGAGAGGTTATTATCACCCAGAAATGGAACGGAGTGGATTACCGGAATAACGGACTTAATTGCTACAGGGTGATGGGTACAGGGAAAAGGTTTGCCCTGGGAGGTCCCACAAAATTTGAAAATATCAGTTTTTATGGGGATGAGGCGAACAGTGTATATATACTCTTCTGTGCCAATTATTATCCAATTACAATGGGTGAAGGAATAACTGTCGCCGGATTCAAAAATACTATTATAGCAACTTCACTAAGCATATTGGGAGGCCATCAGAGCGGACAGGGAACACCCCGCACCACTGATCTCGATTCGCACATAACCATCGAAAGCGGTTTGTTCCATCTCGTGGGATTCAACCGTCAGATCACTGAAACGTATACAGGAACGGCACATATCAATATCTCCGGTGGTGAGATCCGTGCTATTTACGGAGGTTCGGTAAGCGGAACCGGCGGTAATATCGACCTGAGAATAAGTGGTGGAAAATTTGTCGGGGAAATATATGCCGGCAAAACAGGATCCAATAAAGCTTCCGGTGTTTCGTATGTGACAATTACAGGCGGAGATTTTACAGAATGCTTATCAATTGTGGGTGATATTGACGGAGGATCAACCATTGATATTTCAGGCTATCCTGAATCTGAAATATTAAAATCCAAAATTCAGTCATTTAATACAATTATTACCTCTGAAGGTCAGATAACTCAATTACGTCCGAACGAGGTTTTCGGTTATGGCAGTTTTACAGCATCAAATGGGATCAGGATGCCCTACCGGTTTTGGCTTCCGGAAGGTTACGACAGATCAAAGAAATATCCCCTTGCGCTTTATATGCATGGAAATGGTTCCGGTGGAGGTGATAATACAACACACCTGACTACTGCAGGGGCAGCATATGTGTCAACAGTACTTAACAGTGGAACGGATTGTATTATTCTGGCTCCTCAAAGTCCGAATACATCTGGTAACATGTGGGTCGGACCCTATCCCGGGAATGCTTCATATTCTTTGGAAACAACTCCGTTAAGCAATACACTTTCGGCTGCAAAGGAATTGCTCGACAGTATTGTTGATAAAGAAAGTGTAGATGCAAGCAGGATTTATGTGTTTGGTTCTTCAAACGGAGGAGGCGCCACATGGGATCTGCTTACGCGTTTCCCTGATTTGTTTGCAGCAGGAATACCGATGGCCGGTTGCGGAGAATCCTCGAATGCAACTGCTATTGCCCCCTTTCTAAAAGAAATACCGATATGGACATTTCACGGAGATAACGACGGAACGCTTGACGTCAGCGGTACCCGGGGAATTGTAAATGCTATCAGAGCAACAGGCGGTACGAAAATTATTTATACCGAAATACCGGGTGGTACACACAATATATGGACCATGGCGGCAGGCACTGAAGGATTGACGGAATGGATGTTCTCTCAGAAAAGAGAGGATGGAGAAATGAGTAACAGACAGGATATTGGATACAAAGAATTTTTTGTGGAAAACCCGGTAATAGGGAAGACTTTAAATATTAATTCCTGTAATAACGCCGTGATGACTCTTTTTGGCTTGTCAGGACAGAAAATCGCGACACATGGACTCCACGCGGGTAATAATACGCTTAATTTAAATATTCCGGAGGGAAGTTATTTGTTAACCATTCAAAAAAACGACAAGTTTTATTCGACAATGGTATTTATCCAATAAATACTAAACGATTCAATATGATATTTCTTTTTTGATTTTAATGATAGATAAAGAGACTTTTAGATTTAATACTTACTATTAAAATTTTACATCATGAGAACAAAAATTTTTACTACGATTGTCCTTTCACTTTTTTGCAGTCTGTTGATTGCACAAAATGTGGTATTCCTCAAGAATGGAGGAACAGGTGACGGAACTTCAGCTGAATCTCCGGTTGGGAGCATTACAACTGCTTATACGAATCTTGGAGCTTCTGGTGGCACTATTGTCATTTGTGACGATTTTGAGTTAACAGCGACTTTTACAGAACCTGCTCATACAGGTCTTGTTACAATCACTCAGGTTCATAACAGTGTTGACTACCGTGGTGCTGGTGGAACGGAAAACACCTTTTATATTACAAGTAGCGGGAAGCGGTTTGTTCAAAGCGGACCGACAAAATTCGAAAACATCAATTTCCACGGATTCGGCACTTCTGCTTCGTATATATTTTTTATCGCCAATTATTTCCCAATAACCATGGGTGAAGGGATACATTGTGATGGCTTTCAATATACATCGTTGGCAACCTCTACTTCTATCCTTGGGGGTTATCAGTCCGGACAAGGTACTCCGGTTGCTACCAATCTCGACTCACACATTACTATCCAGAGTGGAAAATTTCTTTTAGTTGGATTCAACAGAAGTATCGCGGGACCCTATACCGGGACTGCACATATCGATATATCCGGAGGAGAAATTGTATCTATCTTCGGGGGTTCTGCCTCAGGAACAGGGGGTGCCCTCGATTTGAATATCACCGGAGGTGTATTCTCAGGTCCTGTATATGCAAGTAATTATGGCGGAAATATGGCTGCCGGCTCTGTAAATGTAACAATCAGCGGAGGAAACTTTACCACTTGTCCCACTATTGTTGGAGGAACAAATGGTGCAGAAGCTACTACAACAATTGATATATCGGATTATAATGAGGAATTTAATATTATGACTATCATTTCCAATTTTGATAGTGTAATCGGGGGACCGACAACGGGTGATAATATGTTGTTGGATAAGGATAATGCTGTTATTTATCCGATTGGCAATACTTTATATGTAAAAGTATCTGAAAAAGCGGAAATGTCACTTTACAGCTTATCAGGACAAAAGATAATAACAACTGCACTGGATAAAGGATTGAACAGTATCAACTTTGATTCGCAACACAAACTTTACATTGTACAATTACGGTATTCCGGCCGGGAAGGAGATTCCAGGGCTTACAAAGTAATGTTACAGTAAAGGTTTAAACTGATGGATATTGTGTTCCCAGATTTATTGCTGGCTGTAACTCCGGTTGTGTTACTTGTCTTTTTGCTGGGATTTCTGCGGATGAGCGGGGATAAAAGCGCACTGATAACGTTAGGAGTAACGATTGTATTAGTCGTGTTTTTCTTCAAATATCCATTGACCGACACCGGACTTACGCTTGCCTATGGTGTGCTGAAGGCTTTCTTCCCTATTCTGACGATCATACTTATGGCTGTTTTTAGCTATAATGTATTGGTTCATACGGGGAGTATGGAGGTCATCAAATCGCAGTTTATATCGGTTTCTTCCGATAAATGTGTGCAGGTATTGTTGATTACATGGGGACTTGGAGGTTTGCTGGAAGGAATGGCGGGCTTTGGAACGGCAGTCGCCATTCCGGCGGCAATCCTGATCAGTCTGGGGTTTAAGCCTTTGTTCTCGGCCCTTGTTAGTCTGATTGCCAACAGCGTAGCAACTACCTTTGGCGCGGTAGGCACGCCGGTGGTTTTGTTGGCGCGTGAAAGTGGAGTGGCTGATTTGCAGCAATTGAGTGTGAATATAATCTGGCAGTTAGCCGTCCTGATGTTTCTGGTTCCGCTGGTACTGGTGATTCTGACCGATCCTAAAATAAAAAAATTACCGGAACATATTTTTTTGGGATTATTGATCGGAGGGGTTTCTTTTGGTTCTCAGTTGATTGCGGCCAGTTATTTAGGGGCTGAAACACCAGCAATAATAGGGAGTATCTGTTCAATTTTCGTTACGGTCGCTTATGGCAAAATAACTTCGTTGCGTCAGGAAAAAGTGAAAGAAAAGATTCCTCTATCCTCAGGCTCTGTTGTTGCGGCATGGAGTGTATATGGGTTGATATTGGTTTTTATCATTCTTACCAGCCCGTTGTTTCAGCTGAAAGAATGGCTGGGAGATATTTCAGTCACCGTTCCCTTCCGTCTGTACGATGCAGTTATACAGGATTATCACATAAAAAGTATAAAGATTGCATTCCTGACGGATACATGGATGTTGTTGTTTGCCGGAACGTTGATCGGGGGACTTGTTCAGGGGGCAAAGTTGAAAATAATATTCAGAATACTTTGGGATACCGTTAAACAGTTGAAAAAAACGATGGTTACTGTTTCATCCCTGATTGTCATGTCGTCGCTACTGGACCATTCAGGAATGATATTTCAGATTGGAACGGCTTTAGTGGTATTGACAGGCACTTTCTATCCCTTATTTGCTCCCTTGGTTGGTTTTTTAGGGACATTTCTCACCGGAAGTGATACTTCCTCCAACATCTTGTTTGGGAAGCTTCAGGCAAATGTCGCTCAACAGTTAGGAGTAAACGGGGTAACGGGCGGTGCTGCTGATCCGGCATGGCTGGCGGCGGCAAATTCGGCCGGAGCAACAGGAGGAAAAATTATTTCTCCTCAAAGTATTGCGGTAGCCACATCTGCATGTGATCAGCAGGGAAGGGAAGGCGAAATTCTGAAAAAGGCCCTGCCTTATGCGCTTGTTTATGTTTTGATTTGCGGATTATCAGTGTATTTCTTTAAATAAAAATAATGAAAGTAGGTCTATTTGTTCCTTGTTATATTGATCAGTTTTATCCGCACATAGCCATTGCAACATTACAGTTGCTGAAGAAATGCGGGTGTGAAGTGATTTTCCCTCTGAATCAGACCTGTTGTGGACAGCCAATGGCAAATTCAGGTTTTGAGAAAGAGAGTAAAGCGGCAGCAAGTCTGTTTGTTGAAAATTTCAGAGAATTTGATTATATCGTAGGAGCTGCGCCAAGTTGTGTAGGCTATGTGCGGGAACATTACGATATTTTAGAACCAACAGAAGAAGTGGAGCACGTGCGAAAAAAGATATATGATATTGCTGAATTCCTTCTTGATGTTATAAAAATTGAAAAGATTGATGCCAAATTTCCGCATAAGGTTGGTTTGCACCAAAGTTGTCATTCGTTGAGAGGAATGCGAATGGGACAATCGTCAGAAATAAACGGGCCGGCTTTTTCGAAACAAAAACAGCTTCTGGGAATGGTGGAAGGTCTGGAACTGATTGAACTCGACAGAACAGACGAATGCTGCGGGTTTGGAGGAACCTTTTGTGTGACAGAAGATGCTGTTTCCGCCAAAATGGGCAGGGACAGGGTGGCCGATCATGAACGAAACGGAGCAGAAGTGATAACCGGTGGCGACATTTCCTGCCTGATGCATCTGGGAGGGGTTATTCGACGCCAACAAAAAAACATTAAGGTTATTCATCTGGTAGAAATCCTTAATGGAGAAATCCTTTAATATTCTTATTTTGAGATATAGTACTTATTACAATGAATCATTCTCAACTGGCAGCTGAATTTATAAAAGATGAAGCGCGTACCGACTGGCACGACAAAGCGCTGTGGTTTGTTCGTTACAAACGCGATCTGCAGGTCAGGAAAGTCCCGGAATGGGAACAATTACGCGAACTGGCCTCCCTGATAAAGGCGAATGTGCTTTCAAATCTTGACGATTATTTACTTCAGTTTGAAGAAAATGCGATGAAGAATGGCATTCGTGTCCATTGGGCAAAGGATGCCGGCGAACACAACGAAATCGTTCTGGAGATTCTGAAGGGGAAAGGGGTTAAGAAGCTGGTAAAGAGTAAGTCCATGCTTACCGAAGAATGCCATTTGAATCCTTATCTGATAAAGAATGGCATTGAAGTAATCGATACGGATCTGGGCGAACGTATTATACAATTGCGTAATGAAACTCCCAGTCATATTGTACTTCCGGCCATTCATCTCAAGAAGGAAGATGTTGGCGAAACTTTTCACCGGTTTCTGGGATCAGAAAAAGGAGCCAATGATCCGAACTATCTTACCGAAGTGGCGCGCGGACATCTCAGAGAACAATTTCTTACTGCTGATGCTGCCTTGACGGGAGTGAACTTTGCCGTTGCAGCAACGGGAGGGTTTGTTGTGTGTACCAATGAAGGAAATGCCGATCTGGGAGTACATCTGGCTCCTGTACATATTGCCTGTATGGGAATTGAGAAAATCATTCCCCGTCAGGAGGATTTGGGCGTATTCCTGAGACTTCTTGCCAGAAATGCCACAGGACAGCCCATTACGACCTATTCTTCCCATTTTCTGAAACCTGAGAAAGGCAAAGAGCTTCATGTGGTGATTGTGGATAATGGCAGAAGTGAACAACTGGGGCGCGAAGATTTTCGTAAATCGCTCTATTGTATACGTTGCGGTGCTTGTATGAATACCTGCCCCGTTTACCGGCGCAGTGGCGGTCATAGCTATAGTTATACCATTCCGGGACCTATCGGATCTATTCTGGCTCCGGGGAAGGACATGACCAAACATGCTTCAATGGTCTTTGCTTCGACACTCTGCGGATCGTGTACCGATGTCTGTCCGGTGAAAATCGACATTCATCATCAACTGTATAAATGGCGGCAGATCATCGCCAAAGAGGGTAAAGTCTCCTTCACGAAGAAGATAGTGATGAAGTTGATGGGCTGTTTCTTTTCTCACCCCCGGCTTTATCGTTTGGCTGGATTGATGGCACGAAAAGCAGTTCTTGTGACACCCCGTTTTTTGTTGTACAGTAAAATAAATGTATGGGGAAAGGAACGGGAACTACCGCAGGTACCCAAACAAAGCTTCAGAGAATGGTATAAATCAGAAGAAATATCCGACAATGAACAGTAAAACATATATAATAGACAAAGTGAGGAAAAACAGGCCATCAGCAGGAATCTTACCTGAGTTGCCTGAGTTTGTTAGCGATAATTCCGACCTGGTGTCAATGTTTAAAGAGCAATTACAATTTGTAGGAGGTACAATGCTGGAGTTAAAGAAGCGTCAAAGTATTGAAGCTTGTATAGCAAAAGTTTATCCTTCAGAAAAAAGCAGATGGTCAAATGTGAAAGGAGTTAGCTCATTGAATATCAGTATGGATGTGATTACTGATTCCCATGAGCTGAAAGATGTCGATTTAGTTGTTTTAAAAGGAGCATTCGGGGTTGCCGAGAATGCCGCGATATGGATACCCTCCAATACTCTTCAGTATAGAGTTTTACCATTTATTACCCAACATTTGGTGATTGTGCTGGATAAATCTGATATAGTGCTGAACATGCATCAGGCATATCAGAAACTTGATATTCAATCAGCGAATGGATTTGGAGTGTTTATTTCCGGACCATCAAAAACAGCCGATATTGAGCAAAGCCTTGTGATAGGAGCACATGGAAGCAGGAGCTTGTTAGTTGTTTTTATGTAAACTGTCGGAATCAGAATTTGCAGAATTTACTGAATTTTTGATTCAGTGGGTTTAAAAAAGAATACGGCGTAGCCTGATTAAGGTTGCGCCGTATTTCTGTAAATTCATTAATTCAGTTAATTCTGATCCTATCTTTTGTAAATTTTTGCCTCTGGTATAATGCTCATAGCACACCTGAATCCAATATCATTGGCCGATGATTTTCTGTCTAAATATCTCCTTGTAGAAGGATGGAGCCAGTAAATAGGGTCTTTCCACGAGCCGCCTTTGTATACACGGCTATCAGCACTTTTGTGATAAGCGGGAAGAAATACGTCGAGGACATCAACACTATCGATTTTATTTATACCGCCACGGGTGCTGTACTGATCGTAAACCCATTCGTTAACATTACCGGCCATATTGTACAGCCCGAAATCGTTTGGAGCATAGGAGATCGCCGGAACCGTACGTGCAAAGGCGTTGATTTTGTTGCCTGAGCTGATTCCCTGATTGTATTGTGCATCGAGTTGTTCTCGTTGCTGATAGATGAGTCTGCCGTAGCTGTTTTTTGCCCAAGGATATATCTTGGGTGAATTCTCGGGATCAGTCTTTTTGCGGGCATAAGCTGCAAATTCCCATTCATCTTCGGTAGGAAGCCTGAAGTCAGGGAACATGCCCTTGTAGGTTGCCGCTAGATTATCCTGTAAGCTGTTGAAGTATTTTTTTGATGAGAAAATAACGTTTTCGACTTCTGCCAGCGTTTCCATTTGTGCGATAGCTTTAAAGTCGGGTGCTTTTATCACTCCCATTTTAATCAGTCGCAATTCGTTGGCACGGTCGCTGCGCCATGCACAATAATCAGCAGCCTGTTCCCAGCTGATGCATACTACCGGATATTCATTGAATGACGGATGAGTGAAATAATTCATCAGGAAGGGTTCATTCCCTCCCAAACCATCCATCCATGCTTTATAGTCGGGTTTTGCTTTTTCAATCTTTTCAGGAGCAACTTTTGAATATACAGCAGTTAACCATGCCAGATATTCGCGCCAGTCGATGTTCCTGACTTCGTGCTGATCCATATAGAAACTATTGACTGATATCGTTCTGCGCGTATTTAACTCATTAGGTTTGATACGACGGCTGGCAGTTTCATATTCCTCAACATCATCAATAGTATAACTCCATCCCGGAATTTCCACCATGCCGGGAGGTACTTGTGATGGTGTGCCCGAAGCTTTGCTGAAAGCATTATCGGCTTTAAAATCATATGGCCAGCCTGTGGTTGAACTGGATACTCCAAATCCTCTGTTGCAGGAAATGAAGGCGACGGTCGACAATAAGAGAAAGATTCTTGATAGGATGCGTAACATATAGTTGATTTAAAAAGTCAAAGCATGCAAAATTAACGATTTTCTTTTGACTTCATGTTTAAATATTAAAACTTATCCGATAAAAAAACAGGAGAAACGAAAATTTATTGTTTTATTTGTGAAATTTTTCTCCTGATACAAAGCAAAATATGTTGAATTAAACGAATTTAAATGTCGTTTCGTATAATTTTTTCTTAAATTTGTACCGCTTATCTATATTTTCGATGTAATAAATGAATGATTCAAATCTGCTTCTGAAATTAAATAATCAGTTATATGACTTAAGAACACCTGTGGTAATGGGTATTCTCAACGTGACTCCCGACTCATTTTTTATGAGAAGCAGGTTCAGAACTGACAGGACTTTGTTGCAACAGGTTGAGCAGTTTTTGAAGGAAGGAGCCGCTATCATTGATATCGGGGGCTATTCTACCCGACCACAGGCGGCACCTGTATCGGTGGATGAAGAGATAAGGAGAATTGCCGATGCGCTGGAGATTATTTGTAAGAAATTTCCTGATACGCCTATCTCTGTCGACACTTTCCGTTCCCCTGTGGCACGCATGGCAGTTGAGCATTTCGGTGCAGCCATGATCAACGATATTAGTGGAGGAACCCTCGATCCGATGATGTTTGAAACAGTAGCTGATCTTGGAGTGGCCTATGTGCTCATGCATACAAGAGGCACGCCCCAGAATATGCAGGCAAATACAGATTACGAAGACCTTGTTTCGGAGGTGTTGCAGTTCCTGCAAAAAAAAGTGGCTCAGTTACATTTACTCGGAGTAAATGATGTGGTCATTGATCCGGGTTTCGGCTTTGCCAAAACGCTGGATCAGAATTATCAGTTGTTGAGCAAACTTTCGTACTTTCAGGAAATTAATGTGCCTGTACTTGCGGGCGTTTCCCGCAAATCAATGATTTATAAGTTGCTGGGCACTGATCCTGAAAATGCGCTTAATGGTACCACCGCTGTAAATATGCTGGCATTGATGGGAGGAGCTTCCATCCTGAGAGTACATGACGTAAAAGAAGCTGTGGAGGCAATTAAGATATATAATGAATACCGCAAACATAGTTGAGAGTTGAGAATTGAGAGTTGAGAGTTAAGTATGACAATTGACTGAATAAAATTTTTAACTCTCAACTCTCAACTCTCAACTATTTCGTGGCTAATGTGGTAAAATAATCAAAACGATTAAATATGGGATTTCAAATTGGGATAAAAGACATTATCGACATCGTACTGGTGGCAATTTTACTGTACCAGCTTTTCAGGCTGTTGAAGAAGACCGGTGCGTTGAATGTGTTTTTCGGTATTATGGCTTTCATCATAATATGGTTCCTGGTATCCTATGTTTTTAAAATGGATTTGTTGGGAAGCATCTTTGATCGGGTGGTCAGCGTAGGTGCTTTTGCCCTGATTGTCCTGTTTCAGGATGAAATCCGCCGCTTCTTCTCAAAACTCGGTTCGCGAAGGGAGTTGGTACTTACCACTTTTCTGAAGCGCTTCTTCAACAATGGAAATCATGATCAACAAAAAACGGATTATAATATTGTCCAGATCGTTTTAGCCTGCAGAGGATTGTCACGACGTTCAATGGGAGGATTGATCATCCTGACAAGAAAAAACAACCTGGATACTTATGCTCAATCCGGAGAAATGATTGATGCCGCGATCAATTCAAGGTTAATCGAAAACATCTTCTTTAAGAATAGTCCGCTTCACGATGGTGCACTCATCATTAGCAAAGAGCGAATTCTCGCTGCATCCTGCATCCTGCCGGTATCAAAAAATCAGTCTATTCCCAGAAGGCTGGGTCTCAGACACCGGTCGGCATTGGGTGTTACCGAGCAAACCGATGCCATCGCCATTGTCGTTTCCGAAGAAACAGGAAAGATTTCCTATGCCGTTAATGG
>JAYFPP010000170.1:0-1762 GCA_034927635.1 Paludibacter sp. | reverse complement strand
CTCCAATCATACAGGAATCGTAAATGGAAAACATACGCTTGATATACTTCTGGAAAACCAAGTGAATGTAACCGCTGTTTTTTCTCCTGAACATGGTTTTCGGGGCGATGCAGGTGCGGGCGATCATGTTGCCAGTACGGTCGATGAAAAAACTGGTGTGCCGATTTTATCTCTCTATGATGGTGATGCAGGTAAGCCCGCCAAAGAGAATATGGGTAAATTCGATGTTCTTGTTGTTGATATACAGGATGTTGGTTTGAGATTTTATACCTATTATATTTCGGTGGTTAAGTTAATGGATGCCTGTGCCGAAAGTCAGAAGCTTATGGTGATTCTTGATCGCCCGAATCCGAACGGACATTATGTCGATGGTCCCATCCTGGATATGAAATATAAGTCGGGTGTTGGTTGGCTGCCTATTCCGGTGGTACACGGGATGACGCTGGGTGAGCTGGCTCAAATGGTGAATGGTGAAAAATGGTTACCTGAGGGTCGCGTTTGTCAGTTGCAGGTGATTCCCTGTCTGAATTACACCCATCAAACCCTGTATCGGCTGCCGGTACCTCCGTCGCCCAATCTCCCAAATATGACGGCCATCTATCTCTATCCTTCAATTTGTTATTTCGAAGCAACTCCCGTGAGTCTGGGACGGGGCACAAATCTGCCTTTCCAGATTTTTGGTCATCCGAATATGATTGGTTATAAATATTCATTTACCCCGAAGAGTATGACTTCGTCCAAAGAACCACCTCAAAAGGACCGTCAGTGTTATGGCGTAAACTTAAGTACGCTTTCAGATAAGGAAATTTTGAAGAAAGGAATTGACTTATCGTATCTGATTGAAGCTTACCGGAATCTGAATATGGATGATTATTTCTTCCGCTCATTTTTCGAGAAACTGATTGGAGTAGATTATGTCCGTAAAATGATCATTCAGGGAAAAAGTGCTGACGAAATCAAGGCAATGTGGACTGATGATGTCGCAAAATTTAAAATTCAACGCAAACCGTATTTAATTTATAATTAAAAATTAAGAATTAAAAATTCAAAGATATGGCGAAGTATAACGTTTTACAGGAAAAATCATTCGCATTTGCAGTTAGAATAGTCAAGCTGTACAAACATCTGCAAAACGATAAGAAAGAATTTGTACTTTCAAAACAAGTTTTACGTAGTGGAACATCTATCGGTGCAAATGTTGAGGAAAGTATTGGAGGACAGTCAGATAAAGATTTTTTTATCAAAATTAAGCATTTCCTACAAAGAAGCCCGAGAAACAATTTACTGGATAAAATTGCTTTTCGCAACCGATTATATCACTGAAGAACAGAAAATAAGTATAATAAATGATGCTGAAGAACTTTGTAAAATTCTTGCGAAAATCATTCTTACTATGAAACAAAAATCTAATCTCTAAACTCTTTTAAATTTTAATTTTTAATTGAAGATGTCTCCAATACTTATACTCCTCACCATTGTATTATATTTTGCCATTTTGTTTGGCGTATCTTATCTTTCTGGTCGAAAGGCTGATAATGCCGGTTTTTTTTCGGGAAACAGGAAATCACCCTGGTATGTAGTCGCTTTTGCGACTATCGGTGCTGCGATTTCGGGTGTAACATTTGTTTCTGTCCCCGGAATGGTGGCAGCGAGTGGATTCTCCTATCTCCAAATGGTGCTGGGCTTTGCCGTCGGGCAACTGATTATTGCTTTTGTGTTGATTCCGTTGTTTTATAAAATGAATCTGGTTTCGATATACGAG
>JAYFPP010000094.1:0-2680 GCA_034927635.1 Paludibacter sp. | reverse complement strand
TCAATTTTCGGGAGATATTTAAAGTTTCTTTCAGTCATTATTAATTATATGGTCGGCAAAAATAATATTTTTTTCGACGATAAAGTTACTTTATTATTTTTATTTTAGTTGAGAGTTGAAAGTTGAGAGTTGAAAGTGAGTATAAACATAACTTTCAACTCTCAACTTTCAACTCTCAACTAAAATAAAAATAATAAAGTAACTTTATCGTCGAAAAAAATATTATTTTTGCCGACCATATTATTAATGATGACTGAAAGAAACTTTAAATATCTCCCGAAAATTGATTCTCCCGACGATCTGAAACAGCTTCCAAAAGAAGAATTACCACAGGTTTGCGATGAATTACGTCAATTTATTATTGATGAAGTAGCGAAGAACCCCGGACATCTGGGGTCGAATCTGGGCTCTGTTGAGTTAACGGTAGCGCTTCATTATGTATTCAATACTCCTTACGATCGTATTGTGTGGGATGTAGGGCATCAGGCATATGGTCACAAGATCCTTACAGGACGGAGGGATAAATTCCATACTAACCGTCAGTTCAGGGGACTTTGCGGTTTTCCGACGCCTTTTGAGAGTGAATACGATACTTTTGGCGTGGGTCACGCTTCAACATCTATCTCGGCAGCCCTGGGTATGTCGATTGCAAGTTTACTCAAAAAAGAGGATAACCGCTATGTTGTGGCAGTGATTGGGGATGGAGCCATGACAGGAGGACTCGCCTTCGAAGGGTTGAACAATACTTCGATGGATAAAAATGACCTGTTGATCATCCTGAATGATAACCAAATGGCTATTGATCCTGTGCATGGAGGCATTACGCAGTATCTGGTGGACATGACTACATCGCCTGCTTATAATAAATTCCGTTTCTTTGTCTACAGGGCTTTCCGTAAATTAGGCCTGATCAGCGAAGGGGGCAAAAAACGTATACTGACGATAGGAAATAGCCTGAAAGCTACACTTACCCGTCAAAGTCATAACATTTTCGAAGGATTGAATATCCGTTATTTTGGTCCTGTTGATGGTCATGATGTGGAAAATCTGGTGAAAGTGTTAACAGATATACGGGATTTTAAAGGACCTAAAGTACTTCATTGTATCACAAAGAAAGGTAAAGGTTATGTCCCTGCTGAAAATGATGCGGTTAAGTGGCATGCTCCAGGTGAATTTGACGTGACCACCGGCGAAAGAAAGAAAAAAAATCAGGAAGTGGCATCAGCCCCTTTGTTTCAGGATGTGTTTGGTGAAACTTTGCTGGAACTGGCACAGAAAAATGAAAAGATAGTGGGTATTACTCCTGCCATGCCTTCGGGATGTTCGATGACCATCATGCAAAAAGTGATGCCTGAAAGGGTATACGATGTGGGAATTGCCGAAGGGCATTCGGTGACTTTCTCGGCCGGACTGGCAAAAGAAGGAATCATTCCTTTCTGTAATGTGTATTCCTCATTTATGCAGAGAGCTTATGATAATGTGATTCATGATGTGGCCCTGCAGAAGTTGCCTGTCATCATGTGTCTCGACCGCGCCGGACTGGTGGGTTCCGATGGTGCTACACATCATGGTGCTTTCGATATGGCTTATATGCGTTGCATTCCGAATCTGACAATTGCAGCTCCCAGAGATGAACACGAATTGCGTAACCTGATGTATACTGCTCAGTTAGAAAGTAAAGGACCTTTTGTGATTCGTTATCCGAGAGGAAAAGGATTTCAGGTGGATTGGAAAAATGAAATGCAGGAACTTGAAATTGGAAAAGGTGTTTGCCTGAAAGAAGGAAAAGATTTGGCTGTGTTAACTATCGGCACTATGGCAAATCCGGTGGAGAAAGCTATTCAAAAGGTGGAAGAACTAAGCAATTTATCAATTGCGCACTATGATATGCGTTTTCTGAAACCTCTCGACGAAAATATCCTGCATGAGGTGGGGAAAAAGTTCTCTAACATTGTTACTGTAGAGGATGGAGTCATCAAAGGTGGGTTTGGTTCTGCGGTACTCGAATTTATGGCGGATAATAATTATGCTGTACATGTAAAAAGGTTGGGTATTCCTGATACTTTTATAGAACACGGAACTCCGGAGGAACTATATCATATGTTGAAACTTGATGCTGAGGGAATTGCTGAAGAAATAAGTGTAATGGCTATTAATAAACTTTAAAGAAATGAGAATTATTATTGTAGGCGCAGGTGAAGTAGGTACTCATCTGGCTAAATTACTTGCGAAAGAACACATCAATATTACCCTGATGGATGAAGATCCTTCAAGACTAAAAGATTTGGATGCGAATTATGACCTGATGACCAAAGAGGGGATGCCTACTTCGGTGAATGATCTGAGGGAAACCGGTGTTAAGGATTGCGATTTGTTTATAGCTGTTACGCCTTACGAGAGCGTAAATATGACGGCCTGTATGATTGCTAATAATCTGGGAGCAAAGAAAACGCTGGCGCGTATTGACAATTATGAATACTTATTACCAACCAACAAAGAATTCTTTAAGAAGTTAGGTGTTGACTACCTCATTTATCCTGAATTACTGGCTTCAAAAGAAATTATTACCTCACTCGAGTCGACCTGGTTAAGACAAAACATGAGTTTTTGCAATGGAGAGCTAATTTTGCTTGGGATTAAAGTTAGAGATAATGCTCAGATTGTTAATAAAAAATTTGTC
>JAYFPP010000256.1:0-2106 GCA_034927635.1 Paludibacter sp. | reverse complement strand
ACGGGTAATGATAGCGAAAGCCTTTGTACAGGATACGCCCATCATCATTCTGGATGAGCCTACCGCCCATCTTGATTTGCCCAACCGGGTGGAAATTATGTTGTTGCTACACAAACTTGCTCACGAAACCGGTAAAAGTATTGTGATTTCAACACATGAACTTGATATTGCTTTGCAGGCAGCAGACCGCATCTGGTTAATGACAGCAGGAAAAGGTGTTGAAATAGGTGTGCCGGAAGATTTGGTATTGAATGGTAATTTTAGTGAGGCTTTCATGAATAATAACTTCATTTTCAATCCCTCAAATGGTAATTTCTCAATGAATTACCGCCTTACAAAAGAAGTGGAAGTCAGCGGCCACAAAACCCGTTTGTACTGGACCCTCCGTGCTCTCGCACGTGCAGGTTATGCCGCAGTCAGCAGCGCGGATAAAAAAATTGTTGTGGAAGAGAATTGCTGGAAAGTGGGAGATCAGTGTGTAGACTCAATTGAGAAACTTCTTTATGAGTTGAGAGTTGAAAGTTGAGAGTTGAAAGTTAATTCTCAACTCTCAACTCTCAATTCTCAATTCTCAACTATATTATCTTACCCCGTGCATCATCTTCATCAGCTTCTTGTTCAGCGCAATCAGGATAAATCCGCAGAAGATTACGAACAGTGAAACGTACAGGAAGATTTTTCCGGCTCCCATTGACTCAACCGAAGAAGCGAGGAATCCACCTACGATATTAGCAACGAATGAGGATAATAACCATACACCCATCAATACCGAAGCTAATTTAGGAGGAGAAAGCTTGGTAACCACCGATAAACCTACAGGCGATAAACACAATTCCCCGAGTGTGTGTACCAGATAAGTCAATACGAGCCAAATCAGACTTGCTTTGATACTTACATCCTGTACATCGCCGCCTCTCTCAGCCACAGCTCCTAACATAAAGAAGAATCCGACACCGAGGATAATCATACCCAGACCCATTTTAACAGGTGTAGTGAGCTTCTTACCAAATTTTGATACCCAGAACATTCCGAAGAGTGGCGCTAAAAGTACTATAAATAAAGGATTTACAGACTGGAACCATGCGGTGGGTATTTCATATCCGAAAACCACTCTGTCGACAAATTTATCAGTATAAAGACTTAATGATGAGCCTGCCTGTTCAAATCCTGCCCAAAAGAAGATGGCGAAAGCGAACAATACGAAGATCACAGTGATTCTTTCTTTTTCATCCTTTGTCAGAGGTTTCTTTATATCAACAGGAGGTGCATCAGCTGCTATGGCGTTGCTTTGCAAAGATCCCGGTCTCAACCCCAGATTGCCAAGGTATTTTCCTGCAAGTGAATTAAAGAAGATTTGTCCGAGGAACATGCCGACAGCCGCAGCAAGGAAACCATAGCGGTAACCGTAACTTACCACTACTTCACCAAGTTCATTGGTTTTATCCACAGCAAAAAGATTATCCGTAAGGAACCCGATTACCAACGGAGCCAGAAATGCTCCTAAGTTGATTCCCATATAAAAGATAGAAAATGCAGAATCTCTCCTTACATCACCTTCTTCGTATAAACCGCCCACCAAAGTTGAGATATTGGGTTTAAAGAAACCGTTACCAATAATTAACAGCAGCAAACCGACATACAATCCGACGTGGGTGTTGAAGGCAAAAAGAGTCAGCTGGCCCAGCATCATGGTGATACCACCAATGGTGATAGCATGTCGCTGACCAAGATATTTATCGGCCAACCAGCCCCCGATAAGCGGAGTGAAATAAACAAAACCTGTAAAGAATCCATAAATCAAACTGGCTTGCTGAGTATCAATTGCCAACCCACCTTCAAAAAAAGATTTGGTCAGATACAAGATCAGGATACCCCTCATGCCATAATAACTGAAACGTTCCCACATCTCAGTCAGAAATAATAAATAAAGACCTTTTGGATGGCCTTTTTGTTTTGTTGCTGTTGCCATATGTATAATTATTAGTATTGCTTTAAAAAAAGCAGGTGCAAAATTAATAAACTTGTTTGAATATGCAATATTTATTCAGCGATATCATTTGGTGAAGTTGGCTTCATTACCACACCAATATTTTTTCGTCCGTCAAC
>JAYFPP010000068.1:0-4365 GCA_034927635.1 Paludibacter sp. | reverse complement strand
GAATAAATTTTATCGTGTACAAGAATAAACTGATTGTTATGCGTAAAAAACTCGGATTTACGCAGGAAGAGGTGGCGGAAGTACTACACATGGATGTTTCATGTTACTGTCGCCGTGAGAGTGGTCAGATAAAAATATCTGTGCAGCAATGGCATAAAATTGCTGAGACCTTAGGTGTTGCTGTAGAAGAAATATATCAGTCAGATGATGTGCTGATTTCTGTTGTAAATAGAAATAATTCTACATATGGCAGTTGTGTTGCCGGAAAATACACTTTGCCTGAAGAAGTATTAGGGATGTATTATAAACACATTGAGGTACTGGAGATGGAGCTCAATCGGTTAAAGGAGCTTTTGAGACAGGCAGCGCGATGAACATTGTGTTAATTGCTCGTCTGTGAGCCTGTCCAATGGCCTGTCGATGCCCGTTGGAAAATGCAATCCCTACAAGAATTAACATTCTCTGCAAATCTTCCCTTATATTCTTTTGCTTTTTTCTTAGGAAACTAATCTCCGGGACGAATGACTCTCATCATGTCGGATGTTTAAATAGCTTTGCTGCTTTATAACAAAAACTTGTTATATTTGGAGTCATAAAAAAGTAATCATTAATGATTACTCTATAAACCTTAATATTTAACAGGATAAATGAATCTTCTCAAAAAGCTTTGTGTCACAGCCATTTTCTTTACAGGAATTTCTCTTAGTTCTAGCGGTCAGATTGCATTAACAATTGAAATCAATGGATTGAGAAATAATTGGGGTCAGGTACTTGTTGAGTTAAGTGACGCGAAAAACGTCGGGGTAAAAGGTGTCTCCCATACAATACGCAATAATCAATGTGTCATAGTAATTGAAGGTCTCAATCGCGGTAAATATGGATTGAAGTATTTTCATGATGAGAACAACAATAGTAAATTTGATATGAATTGGATTGGAATTCCACTTGAGGGTTATGGATTCTCGAACAATGCCAAAGGGATTTTCAGGCCTCCTGCATATGAGAAAACGCTTTTTGAATTAAAACATTCGATGACCATCAAATGTTATATCAGTTATATTTTGAACTAATACGTAAAATAACAATCTAAATATGATTTAATGGGAGAAGGTTTGGATATCAAACACTTAAATATGGATACAATCAAAGAATTGTGGTCGAAAACTTACAATACTGAAGGAAAGCCGGATTGGTCGCATATTTTCAAGTATTATCATAAGGACATATTATTTCAGGATACCATTCAGCGCATCGAAGGGATTGAAGCATTTACGGCTATGTGTAACAGGCTGACAAAGCGCACACATAAACTAAATATGGAGATTGTATCCATTGCGCAAAACGAGAATGTAATTATGTTCGACTGGGTGATGACCATGATGTTTAAAAAGTACCCGAGCACGCCCGTGTATGGCTCAACCAAACTGACAATAAGCGACGAAGGTCTTATCCTGGAGCAACGGGATTATTATGATTTATGGGGTGATATTTTTAATAATATTCCTCACTTTAATAAAATGTATCGTCGGTTCTTAATTAAAAAATTTGGATAATGAGTAAGAAATTTCAACTTCCTGATGAACTTAACTTCCTGTCAGTTGGACGGTTACCGCAAAAAGTCTCCACTACATCGATGGAAGGTAAAGTTTGTGTTATAACGGGAACGACATCAGGTGTTGGCTACCAGGCAGCTATTCGGATTGCTAAAGCAGGTGCAAAAATCGTGATGATTGTACGGAGCAAAGAAAAGGCAGAAAAGCTGTGCGCCGAAATCCAGGCATTTTCGACCCATCAACCCGAATATTATGTAGCTGATTTTGAGGATTTAAGTCAGGTGAGACAAGCTGCTGAAGCTGTGTTGCTGAATTGTCAGCGGATTGATGTGTTGATTAATAATGCCGGGATACATTTGACCACCCGGCAACTCACCATTGATGGTCATGAAAAGGTTTTTGCCGTGAATCATCTGGCATCGTTCTTAATAACGAGTTTGTTGCTTAAACGGATGGTTGAAAGTGCCCCTGCCCGCATCATTCAGGTAAATTCTGAAGGACACCGGTTTGGTGGACTTGCAATTGATGATCTCACATGGAAAAACAGACGATACAACGGCTACCTTAGTTACGGTGCTTCAAAAATAGCGCAACTGATGACCGTTTGGGAGCTAAATGATATTTTAAATGGAAAGGGCGTAACTATCAACGCCATGCATCCCGGTGCTGTGAAGTCGAACATCGGGTCGTATAATGGCTGGTTCTACAATTTTTTCTCGCGCTTCATCATGCAGCCCTTGCTTAAAAAACCTGATATTTCGGGTGAAGCATTATATTATCTGGCATCATCGCCCGACCTGGAAGGGGTTAGCGGTAAGTTTTTCAACCTTACCAATGAAGAGATTCCTGCACCACATGCAAGAGACAGGAACCTGAGTAAACAAGTTTTTCAGTTGAGTAAAGAATTAGTTCATCCTGACAAACATAAGGTATATGAAGTATGATGCAGTGGTTGTTGGAGGAGGCATAGCAGGATTAACTGCAGCAGCATATCTTGCCAAAGCTGGTCAATCGGTTGCTCTTTTCGAGCGTCAATCGAAAACAGGAGGATTGGTGCAAACCTTTCAGCGCAATAAGGTCTATTTTGATGGGGGATTACGGTCGATAGAAAATTCAGGCATCGTATTCCCGATGCTAAAACAGTTGGGAATAGAGATTGATTTCCTTAAAAGTAATATATCAGTGGGTATTGCTGATAGTGTGCTGATTTTAAAAGATAAAAGTAGTCTGTATGAATACGGGAGTTTTCTGAAATCACATTTCCCTGAAAATGGAAAGGATATTGAAGCCATCATTAAAGAGATCAGAAAAATAATGGGTTATATGGATGTGCTTTATGGCATTGACAATCCGATTTTTCTGGATATCAAAAAAGATTACCGGTATTTCATGACCACTGTTTTTCCCTGGATGTTTAAATTTCTTTTTACAATAGGTAAAATATCGGAACTTGATGAACCCGTGGAAACCTACATGAAGCGTTTTACAAAGAATCAGGCACTGATAGATTTGATTATTCAGCATTTTTTTCAGCATACACCTGCTTCATTTGCCCTAAGCTATTTCAGTCTTTATCTCGATTATCATTATCCGAAAGGTGGAACGGCAACGCTCATTGAACAGATGACTGCTTATGTTGTTCAGCACGGTGGAGATGTAAAAACAGGAGTAACCATTGAAAGCCTTCATCCGGAGCAAAAATATGTGGTAGATTCAAACGGCGGGCGAACAGATTATACTAATTTAATTTGGACAGGTGATCAGAAACTGCTTTATAACAGCATTCCGATTGAAAAACTTAAGAATAGAAAACTAATCGATAAAATTACTGAAAAGCGTTCTTACATAAGGGATTTGAAAGGTGGTGATTCTGTTTATACAGCCTATCTGACCGTCGATGAAGACAAGGAGTATTTCGCCAATATTTGTACCGGACATTTCTTTTACACGCCCGACAAAACCGGTTTGTCTTCTTTGTCAAAAGATGACATGGAACAATTTGTCAATCAACAGGAAATTCAAAATGAGGATACTGCATTGAAAAACAAGGTCAAACAATACCTCAGCAAATACTTCAGACTGAATACTTTCGAAATAGCCATCCCTGTTCTACGCGATGCCGACTTATCGCCAACAGGTAAAGTAGGATTGGTAGTAAGCTTGCTTTTTGATTATCGTCTGGCGAAAAAAATCGATGAGTTTGGATGGACAGAAGAAATACGGGATTATCTGGAACACCTGACGATAGAAATCCTGGATCAAAGTATATTTCCGGGAATTAAAGAAAAGGTAACCGCGAAATTCTCATCAACGCCTTTGACCATTGAAAAACTCACGGGCAATACCGATGGAGGTATCACTGGATGGGCACATACCAATCCATATCTGCCTGTTGTAAACAAAATGTCGAAAGTTGCCCGGTCGGTCGATACGATTTTACCTTCTGTTTATCAGGCAGGACAATGGGTTTACAGTCCATCGGGTTTACCGGTTTCGATTCTGACTGGCAAGCTGGCAGCAGATAAATGCAAAAAAACTGTCCGATAAACTAAAACCCATTGTTCAGCTTTATCGGACAGTAAATTCCTGAAATAAAATAAAGAATTATTTTGCTTCCTGTTGAGCGTCAGTAATCATTTTTTCACTGGCATACATATACACCTCAACGCGACGGTTTTGTTCCCTGCCTGCAGCTGTGCTGTTGTCGGCAACAGGCATCGAGAAATTCTTACCAACTACTTCTTTTATTTGTGTGTCGGCAACATTTTTTGATTTAAGGAAGCTTGCCACTGCCTGTGCACGTTCCTGCGAC
>JAYFPP010000240.1:0-5274 GCA_034927635.1 Paludibacter sp. | reverse complement strand
ACCAGTAATATTCCAGCTATCGAAGCATAAATCATGTAAAGAATGCTTGTTAATTTAAGAGAATGATCCTGTTCGGGAGTGATGGTTACTTCCTGTAATACAGTATAATTGGTGATGAGTTGCTGCATGGGCACACTTTGTTCCAACCAACTGATAATTGAGAAAGATGGATAGATAAACGAGAGCAGTATGCTGAATGTCAGGTAGAACCGACGTGTTTTCCAAAATGTATCTCCGGCAAAGAACAGTTTGTAAAACATGTAAAACAAAGCTATCGCAATGTTTACTTTTAGTAGATATACTATTATTGGATTCATAGTTCTATAATTTATTTTTTTTCAATAAGCCTAATAATTTCCTGTAGTTCTTCTGTTGAGATCTTTTGTTTTTCAACAAAAAAACTAACCATTTCCTTGTAGGAATTTTCAAAATAGTTTTGTACCACTCCGGACAGGAATTTCGATTTGTATTCGCTTTCTTCCATCACAGGACTGTACTCATAAGTGTTGCCATAGGGCTTTGCCTTAATATATCCTTTCCTTTTAAGATTCTTTACTATCGATGCGACAGTAGTATATGGAGGCCGCGGCTCTTCCATTTTTTCCAGAATGTCCTTGATAAATCCTTTTCTTAACTGAAAAATGATCAACATGATTTCTTCTTCCTGATGTGTAAGTTTTTCCATTTTATTGTGAGTTTAACGCTTTTGATGATAGTGTATTACGAAAACATCGCAATATTACGAAAAGTTCGTAGATATGATTCGTTTCGATGAATTATTTAACATTATTTATGTTTTTATGTTGAGGAGATATCCGGATAAAAAAAACTGCATCACATAGTTGCGATACAGTTTTGATATATATTAGGGAAGAATCCGGAGCTATTTATTTTTCTTTTCGTAAGACCTCCAAAGCCTTTTTCACAGTAACATCATCACCGAACAAAATCGGGAAGAATCCGGGATCCCCGAGAATATTTCTGGAGATATAGGCTTTAAGTCGGGTGACAATAATATTTCTTGATTTGGCAATTTCCTTTTGATTTGGTTTCACTCCTTTTGTGGTGGCGTATTGAACAAATTGTGATAACAAATCCTGTGAGTTCAGGTACTTTTCCATCGTTTTCCAATCTTTATACTGATTCAGTTTTTGCCTGTTTTTGTCGCTGAACTCAAAGGCAAACTGATAAATGCTGGCATTATTGATGACTTTATTCAGATACGGGGTATATTCAGAAGTATCCCGGGGAACAAATATATCTGGCATGATGCCTCCACCGCCATACACTTTTCTTCCGGCCCGGGTTTTATATGCTACAGTGTCAGCTTTATGGATGCTGTCCTGTGTATCGAATTCGCCATGAATGTATCTGTTGTATATGTCCATGTTGTATTCGTCGCTGTTGCCTTTAACATAAGGTTTCTGAATGCTTCTGCCTGATGGGGTATAATATCTTGCCACCGTCAAACGTATGGCCGAGCCATCTGAAAGGCTTTTCTGTTGCTGCACCAGCCCTTTTCCGAATGACCTTCTGCCGATAATCATTCCACGATCATTGTCCTGAATTGCTCCTGCAAATATTTCGCTGGCTGAAGCCGAAAATTCATCAATCAGTACTACTACGGGGTTCTTAATACAGCTGCCTGTTCCGTCGGAAAAAGAATCGAAACGGGGATATGACTTTCCTTCAGTATATACAATAAGTTGTTTGGCCGGAAGGAATTCATTTATCATGGAAATGGCTCTGTCGAGATAACCACCACTGTTCTCACGCAGGTCGATGATGAATTTTTTCGCACCTTTTGATTTGAGGTCGGCGATTGCTGTGAGAAATTCAGAATAGGTTGTTTCGCCGAACTTATTCACTTTAATCAATCCAACGCCTGGTTCTATCATATAGCTAATGTCGACGGAACTCACCGGAATTTTGCCACGGGTAATCGTGTAAGTTAGCATTTCTCTTGTCCCGTGTCTTTTTATAGCCAGCTTTACTTTTGTATCTTCAGGACCCCGCAATTTTTTCAACACTTTTTCATTGGTAATATTTTTTCCCGCAAAAACCGAATCGTCAACCATTACAATTCTGTCGCCTGCCAGCAAACCGACCTTCTCTGAAGGACCTCCGCTGATAACGGATATAATCATGATAGTGTCGTTTTGAATATTGAATTGCACCCCGATGCCGGAAAAACTTCCCTCCAGTTCATTGTTTACAATTTCCAAATCCTGCGCAGGAATATAAACTGAATGAGGATCAAGTTTCGCGATCAGTTCTACGGCAAGTTCTTCGGAGAGCTTGCTGACATCAACTGAATCGACATACTCAGCATCGATAAGTTGCATGATCTCCTGAATTTTATTGCCGGGATTAACCAGGGTGTTAAAGAGTCCGGAAAATGCATTCTTCTCACTCATCATACTTCTGATGGCGATTACATTTCCAAGTAAAAGACCAATGATCAATGCTGCAAGAACGATGATGACCAGGGAAAAATTCTTTTTATTCATTGTTAATATAAGATATTAAAAGGAGTAATCAGGGTTTTAATAATTCAACATTTATACCTGCCCTTTTCAGGAGTTCTACTCCGTCCATGATGCGGTATTCTTCTCCGAAAACCACCCGTTTGATACCGGCCTGAATGATGAGCTTGGCACATTCGATGCAGGGAGATGCTGTGACATACAAAGTCGCACCATCGCTGCTGTTGTGCGAGCGGGCAACTTTTGTGATGGCATTCGCTTCGGCATGGAGCACATAGGCTTTCGACTGATTATTCTCATCTTCACACTCATTTTCGAATCCTGAAGGGGTGCCGTTATAGCCATCGGAGATAATCATTTTGTTTTTGACCAGCAATGCTCCTACTTTTCGGCGTTCACAGTAGGAGTTCTCTGCCCAGATGCGTGCCATGCGCATGTAACGCTGGTCGAGCAGTTTTTGTTTTGTGTCCATATTTTATTAAGAATTCTGCCGTTTATTTTAATAATTCTTTTGAGAAATCAATCAGATTGATGCCTGAGAAATTGCCGGAAGTCATCAGTAACAGGGCGCAGTTCCCGTAATCAAGACTTCTTAGCTTAGCTTCCAATGCAGCTCTGTCGTTATAAACGCTGAGATTATTTCCGCTGAAGGCTTTTTTTACTTCCTCAGGATCAATAGGGTTCAGCCGTTTGTGTTGAATGACTTCAGGGTTAAAATAAACAAAAGCCAGGTCGGCCTCTTTCATGCATCCTTCATACTGAGGAAGGAAAGCATCGGTGAGACTGCTGAAGGTATGCAATTCCATACAAGCAATAAGTTTTTTATCGGGGTATTGTTGTCTGACAGCATGTACGGTAGCTTTTAACTTCGATGGAGAATGCGCGAAATCCTTAAAAGCAACAGAATCTTTTGTTTGATGAATTTTTTGTAAGCGATTGGAAGCTCCGGGGAAATCGGCTATGGTGTTGTTGAACTGTTCCTCTGTTACCCCGATTTGTTTGCAGGCCAGACGTGCCGCGTGCAGATTCTGAAGATTGTGTTCCCCGAAAATTTTCAGAGCTACTTTTCCTTTTTTTGTTTTCAGATAGGTAATACCATCAATTACTTCATGTGCCGGAGTATTATAAGGGAATGGAACGATATCGCGCCGGAGTTTTTCTGTCAGTTTTTTCAGTTCTTCATCTCCATCAAAATAGATAAGTCGTCCCTGAATTTCCATTAAATCGATAAACTGACGAAACTGATCCACATAATTTTCAAAAGTAGGAAAAACATTGATGTGATCCCAGGCAATACCTGTCAGTACGGCAATATGCGGTTTGTAAAGATGAAACTTTGGTCGCGGATCAAGCGGGGAGGTCAGATACTCATCTCCTTCAAAAACAGCAATACGCGATTCGTAAGATAGCTTAACCATGTTGTCAAATCCCTCTATCTGAGCACCAACCATGTAGTCTGCATCAATTTTAAGTCTTTTGAGTACATATAATATCATGGCCGTAGTTGATGTTTTCCCGTGACTTCCTCCTACAACAATACGTGTTTTGTTGCGGGTCATCTGATAAAGATATTCGGGGAAGGAATAGATTTTCAATCCCAGTTCTTTTGCTTTTATAAGTTCAGGATTATCTTTTGTGGCATGCATGCCTAAGATGACAGCGGAAAGATTTTTATGTATTCTTTCAGGAAACCAACCAAATGCTTCGGGCAACAAATCATGTTCCTTTAATCTGGAGTAGGATGGCTCAAAAATTTCGTCGTCGGAACCTGTGACTAAAAAGTCACTTTTTTTACTGATGGCAATCGCAAGGTTGTGCATGGCTGCCCCACCTATGGCTATAAAATGTACTCGTTGCATATTATTTGGACGGATATGCGTTTTTTCTTATTTTTGTCTACGCTTATTTACAAAAAGCAAAAGTAATAAAAATATAGCAATAATGAATATACATAAAATAGAAGCAGGTCACTTTAATGCTGATGGCGGAGCCTGTTTCGGAGTTGTTCCCAAACGCGTGTGGAAGAAACGCTATCCCTGCGATGAGGATAATTTTTGTAAACTTACCATGCGTTGTCTGCTTGTTGAGACAGGTGATCGCAAAATACTCATTGATACCGGTACTGGAAATAAGCAGGCTGATTATCTTCGGTTCTATGGAATTAAAGAAATTGTCGACTTTGAGACAGAACTGAATAAATTGGGCCTGACCTGTGAGGATATTACCGATGTGATCCTTACTCACCTTCATTTTGATCATTGTGGTGGCTGTACACGTTATAATGAGCGAAAGGAACTTGAACTGACATTCCCGAAGGCATATTATTGGGTAGGAGAAGCACAGTGGAAGAATATGCTCAATCCTAATGTCAGGGAGGGTGATTCATATTTTCCGGAAAATATGTTGCCGGTACTTGAAGCCGGAAGATTGAAGCTGGTGACTGAAGATTTTACTATGTGTCCTGGAGTAGATATAAAGATTTATAACGGACACACGGTTGGTCAGCTTGTTACCTATCTTTATACCGGTGAAAAAACATTTGTGTATGTAGGTGATGTGATTCCATCAGCAGCCAATATCCCGTTAGCATGGGTTTCGGCTTATGATACTTTCCCTATCACCTCTATGACCGAAAAGAAAAAACTGATGGATGAAGCCATTACCAAAAACCAGATATTGATTTTTGAGCACGATGCTTATACTGAGTGTTGTTTTGTAACCGAAAGTAACGGTAAGTATAAAATGGGAGAGGCCGGGGGGTTGTATGAGATGTTATGAGCTAAGAACT
>JAYFPP010000239.1:0-6467 GCA_034927635.1 Paludibacter sp. | reverse complement strand
GGGAGTTCCTCCTCTGCATCAGGCTCATTTTCCCGTTCTCCGGATATAATACATTTTATCAGTTCAACTTTACGGAACAGGCTATCACCGGCCATATGTACCGACAAGTTGCCTATGGAGATTGATTTACCCAGACTGGCAAACACAGCATAGGCTTTCCGGCTCCAACGACGGAACCTGACGGCATTTGCTTTATGTAACCCGAATTTTTTCACAAAGAATTATTGTCTGAGGAAAGATAAGCGATTCAGTTTTCCTACCCATACATCCGTGAAAACCCTGTCTTTGGTTCTTCCTCCGAAAAGATAAATATTATGGGTCAGCTCATCATGAATCACCGACTGAAAACTTCTTGACTTATATGACAAAGGAATTTCCATATCTTCAATAACATTATATACAGTGTCAGCTGCCCTCCAGCTCAGTCCTTCATCAATTGACTCCCAATAGGTTTTATCAGCCAGATTATCATCACGATCCTTAAATCCACCAAACAAAAGCAATTTATTGTCATAATTGATAATCGAAGCTCCTGCCATGGTATCCAGCGACTGGTTATCTACGGCGAAATTTACCCATTTATATTCGTCAAACACATTTTTTTGTACACTCCAAACCGAATTCAGCAAATTGCCTTCGGGATCACGTCCACTCAAAACAATTGCCTTGGTTTTATTAGTACGCGATTTAAATGAAAGCGCAGCAAAATCCATTACTGGAAAGTTATTTGGGATCGTAGCATCAATAACCCAGGAAGCTCCATCCGTACTTGTTCCGAAATAGTATTTCTGAGTCAGTTGATTTCTGAAAACCGACCATAACTGATTATCCAGTTCAAAGAGAAGGTTAATAATGGTATATCCCGCAACACCCGGATTCAAAGTAACCCAGTTATACCCGTCTGCTGAAGTATACACATTCCCGTTTTGATGAACCAAATATAATTTATCTTTGAAGATGGCTATATTTCTAAAATTACAGTCATCATTTGGCAAGCCGGAAAGTGTTTCGCCCATCCAGTTCCCGGCATTAGTAGAAGTATATAAATAATTATTTACTCCAGAACTCACATAGAAGAAAAATTTGTTTTTAAAGAAGATTGCTTTTTGTACGCTACCATTGTGGTTATATATCTGATCAACCTTTTTGCTCCAAACATACAATTCAGGCTCTACTTTATGAACATTCACCTTGATCCGGTATGAACAGGAATCCTTCCCATTCGCAGCATAATTTACAACTCTGAGCACCTTGTTAAAATCAATGGTATCGGTGCCAGTAATAAACACTGTATCAAGACCTGTTGCCGACGAAGCATCGCTCTGAATCAGGTAAGCTCCTGCACTGCTCTTAAAGGTAAAAGTAGGGAAAACACTGTCGATACGGGTTTGATATGGTAATGAATCCAGATTTACAATTACAGAATCACCAAGCGCAGCATCATATTCATACGTAAATACTGCATCTTCCAATCCCGGAATGCTGTCATTTTCTTTAAACACCAGTGATACAAAGGTTGGATCTGTTGAAAGATCAACTTCTTCATCATCCCATAGACAGGAACTGAATGCACTTACAATCGTTATGATAATCAAAAACTTAAAAAAGCTTGTCCTCATTGGTTGAAATTTTGAAAGGCAAAAGTACGAACAAATTAACTGTTAATCACCTCCCTGTGTGAATATTTGTATTTTTTAATTTTAAACGAACATTAATTAAGATAACTCAACAGTCACCGGACAATGGTCGGAATGCACAACATCCGAGAGAATACGGGCATCCTGCAGCTTTCCCTTTATTGTTTCTGTCACCCAGTGATAGTCAATGCGCCACCCTGCATTTCTGAAGCGTGCCCCTCCACGGTAACTCCACCAACTATATTTTTCCGGCGACGGGTCAAAAACGCGAAAAGAATCGACCATGCCAGAAGCTTCATAGCGATCAAGCCATTCTCTTTCTTCGGGCAAAAATCCCGAAACACCGATTTGCCGTTCCGGATGGTTGATATCTATGGGCTTATGACAAATATTATAATCACCGCAAACCACCAGATTGGGACGGTTTTTTCTTAATTCAGTGATAAATGGTAGGAAAGCTTCCAGAAAGTCCATCTTAAATGCCTGACGCTCATCACCTGACGAACCAGAAGGAATATACACACTGATAACGGACAAATCCCCGAAATCAGCACGAATCACCCTTCCTTCAGCATCATACCTTGGATGATTCATTCCGATGACAACATTATCAGGAGCTATTTTGGTCAATATCGCGACCCCGCTGTAGCCTTTTTTCTCAGCCGAATGTAAATAGGTAGTGTAACCCATTTCAGCAAAAAGCATAGTATCTACCTGTTCCGGCTGTGCTTTGGTTTCCTGCAGGCAAAGAATATCAGGATTCTCCTCCTTCAGCCATCCTCCAAAATCTTTGGTCAGAGCTGCACGTATGCCGTTTACGTTATAGGAAATTATTTTCATAAGCTATATATTATATTTTGTCAACGGTCAACAGTCAACAGTCAACAGTCAGCGGTCCATTGTCTGTAGACTGAGGACTGTAGACAAAAAAATATCATTGATTCGCTTTCTTCACCATCTTATACAAATTCGAAGCAAAAACAAAATCGTTCAACTCCTGATTATCCACATGGAAAATATCATTTTTATTTCCTTCCCAGGCCTTCTCCCCTTTATTGATAAAGATGATATGCTCCCCTATTTCCATCACCGAATTCATATCATGTGAATTAATAATGGTGGTGATATTGAATTCCTTCGTAATTTCACTGATTAGCTGGTCGATAATCAAAGATGTTTTCGGATCGAGACCTGAGTTTGGTTCATCACAAAACAGATATTTAGGTTGCAAAGCAATGGCCCTGGCAATGGCAACCCTCTTCTGCATCCCGCCACTGATTTCGGAAGGAGCCAGTTGATACGAATTCTCCGGAAGATTCACCCTTTTGAGACAGGTAACTGCTCTTTCTTTCATTTCCTCCTTGCTTTCCCGGGAAAACATTTCCAAAGGATACATCACATTTTCGAGTACACTCAACGAATCAAATAAAGCCGAACCCTGAAAAAGCATGCCTACTTCTCTGCGTAACCGACGAATATCACTCATGCGCATATCCGGCAAATTACGTCCGTCATACTCAATTTTGCCTTTATCGATACGGTGCAATCCAATGATGCTCTTCATCAGTACAGTTTTTCCCGAACCGCTGGCGCCAATGATCATATTGGTTTTACCGGCTTCAAAAACTGCTGATACATTCTTCAACACATGATTATCGCCGAAAGTTTTATCTACGTTTGTTACTGTTATCATCTTTTTACCACATTAGTCACATAAGAAAACATAAGTGTATTAGCACTTATCACTCATCACTAATCACTAATTAAGCATCACATTCGTTATCAACAGATTAAAAAACAAAATCAATATACTGCTGTTTACCACCGCATTGGTACTTGCCTTACCGACATCAAGTGCCCCACCATAGGCATAATAGCCATAATAAGCTGCCACCGACGAAATAATAAAGGCAAAGACAAGCGATTTCACAAGAGAATACGTAACGTAATACGGTATGAATGCATATTGAATTCCAAGCAAATAATCCGCCGTCGTTATAATATCGCTGAAAACACCCACCAGATATCCGCCGAATAATCCTATACCCATGCTGAAGATCACCAGGAAAGGCATCATGAATACAAATGCGGTAATTTTTGGAAGGATAAGATAATTGGCTGAGTTCACTCCCATTATTTCAAGCGCATCGATTTGCTCGGTAATACGCATAGTCCCGATTTCAGAGGCGATATTCGATCCGATTTTCCCCGCCAGAATCAAACAAAGAATGGTAGAAGAAAACTCCAGCAGCAAAGTATCGCGCGTTACAAGTCCTGTGCTGTATGTAGGAAGCATCGGGTTTTCGGTATTCAGTTTAGTCTGAATAGTCATGATAGCTCCGATAAACACCGAGATGATAATTACGATAGGCAATGATTGCAGGCCTAACTTCTCCAGCTCTTTGGGGAACTGTCGGAAAAACATTTTCCATCGGTCGGGCGAAACAAGCACCCTCTTCATCAATAAAACATATTTTCCCGTATCCTGAAAGATATTCATTTTTCTGTTATTTTTGATTTCAAATGTCTGCTAAAGTGTGCAAATATACTGAAATTCTATGGAAAATAAAATGTACAAACAAAAACCCATCGTGTTGAAACCTCTTACATTCCAAACAGAATGGAGATTTACAAAAAGAGAGAAATCCGGTTTCCCAAATTTCTCTCTTTAATACTTTCTTTTCTGTATTGCTTATTACACGCGTCTTTCTTTGATTCTGGCTTTCTTGCCTGTAAGATTACGTAAATAATACAATTTAGCACGACGTACTTTACCATGTTTATTTACGGTAATTTTGTCGATAAAAGGTGAATCCAAAGGAAAAATACGTTCAACACCAATGTTACCTGATATTTTACGTACCGTGAAACGTTTCTTGCCCTGATGACCAACAATTTTGATCACATCTCCGCGGAATTCCTGAATACGTTCCTTGTTACCTTCTTTAATACGATAAGCAACAGTTACTGTATCACCGGCTTTGAATGACGGATGGTTACTTTCTACTAAAAATGCCTGTTCGGCAACTTTAATTAAATCCATTGTTTGTTCTTTTTTCTGATTAAACCTTTCGCGCAATATTCACAGTTCTCACTTAGCTGTCAGAGATTGGGCAAAAAATCGGACTGCAAAGGTAAAACATTTTTTTTAATACACAAAGTGATAATTATAATAATGTTTTGGCTAGCAGAGGGTCAAATTACAGAATTATCTTACATCTTAACGGTGACAAATGATTTATTCATCGGGAAAAAATCTTTATTCATCGATTTTTATTTGCAGGCAAAAAGAAACGACCGTACTTTTGCGTCAGAAATCATAAAAAAACAATTAAATGGAAACTACAGACAACAATTCTTATGTACCCCACAAATTCAGGGGACTTGGCTTCGGCATACTATTAATATTAGTCGGAGCGGTATTACTGGGGATTAACTTCGGATATATCCCGGTAGCATTCAGAGGCATCATTTTCTCATGGCCTTCCCTGCTTGTTTTAATCGGCATCATGCACATGCGCAAAAAACATCAGATTGCCTGGGGCAGCATCTGGATCATCGTCGGTATCTTCTTTCTGGTACCTAAAATCGTTAAAGCCTTTCCTGAATCTTTTCCGGGCATCGGCGATAATTTTGCCGCCGTCTACTGGCCGCTACTGCTTATTTGCGCAGGTTTAGTCTTTATTGTATTCAAGGTACTTATTCCTAAGGATAAATACATGATGTACTGGAAAAATAAAGTGCATCATCACAAAAGATCTTCGGGTTATGTCGGTGCAGGATTTGAAAAAAACAGTATCTTTGGTGGCGGCGATCACATTATTCTTGATGAAGTGTTCAAAGGTGGTGAAGTGAATGCTATATTCGGAGGAATGACCCTCGATCTTCGCCGGACAGCGCTGGCGGAGGGCGATACCGTTTTGGAACTGAATGCCATATTCGGAGGTATTACCTTGTATATACCCGGCGACTGGATGGTAATTTCGCATGTTGACGGTATTTTTGGAGGATTTGAAGATCACAGAAAAGTCATCGAACCGGTGGATAAAACCAGAAGATTAATCATTAAGGGAGCCTGCGTTTTTGGCGGAGGAGAAATAGTAGGCTGACATAACTTCCTTTGTCTCACTTCACACTGCTAAATCATATTTACTTCTATGTCTAATGTGGTAAATAATTTATCGAAATAATTTTTAAGATGCTGATCAGACTTTTCAACAATAAAATATGGTTGTATCTGGCTGTTGCTTTGGGGTTTGCTTTATTGCAAACCCTGGCACTGGGCCAGCTGGTACAGCTTCCGTTTGGAATTTTAATGATTGATTCTTTGGTTTATGCTCTACTGTATTTCCTTATTTCAATCCCCTTACTCAGTGTTCTCAGGTTTGGTAAACTGGAACTCCTGACCCCGCCACTGCAAATCTTTAACTACTTTATCCTTTCGGCAATCACCCTTGGTGCAACACTGGGCATCGCTTTCCTGATTGAAACATGGTTCATTGATAAAAATCTTGAAGCAATATTTATCTCCATGCTTCCCACCAGAGGATTATTTTCGCTGATCGCCTATATTTTCGTGATTGTACTGCTGCATAAAAAAGATCAGGAAGAAGATAGTTTTCAGGAAAAAGAAGTCATAAATGAAAAGGAAATGCTTCCGATTGAGCCTGAAGCCAAAGAACTTGAGCGTTTTGCCGTAAAATCAGGGACTAAGATTCATGTTGTACTGGTTTCCGAAATCATTTGTCTGTTTGCCGATGGCGATTACGTTCAGGTAGTCACTGAAAAAGGAAAGTTTCTGAAAGAACAGACCATGAAATACTTTGAAAC
>JAYFPP010000052.1:0-16252 GCA_034927635.1 Paludibacter sp. | reverse complement strand
AGGGGAAAAATTTGACCTGCTAAAATATGTAGATAAAAATACAGGCTTTATATCATTAAAATCTAAAAATGGTAAGGCGCTGAAGGCACTTGAGCTACCGGGATTATGGAATGGCGCTATGTCCGACTGGAATACGATCTTTGTAGAGGTCCCGATAACTACTTTCAATCCCGTTAAAACAGTGAATGATCTGCTGCGGGAGGAACACCAGTAAATAGTTGAGAGTTGAGAATGATTGCTGATGATGCAAATTTATTCGATCAAAAACACTTTCAACTCTCAACTCTCAACTACTCAATCATATTATGAGAAACATTTTGCACATCCTCATCGTCCTCAATTTTATCGAGTAATTTTTGTACCTGCGCTTTTTGTTCTTCGTTGAGTTCTTTCATATCGTTAGGGATACGTTCAAACTCTGCGGAATGTATTTCAAAATTATTTTCTTCGAGATATTTCTGTATTGAGGAGTACGACTGGAATTCTCCATACAGAATGATGGTGTTGTCTTCGTCTTCAACCAGTTCATCTACACCATAATCAATTAATTCAAGCTCCAGATCTTCCAATGAAACGCCATCTTTGGGTGTGATTTTAAATACACATTTGTGATCAAACAGGAATTGAAGTGACCCGGTAGTTCCCAACGATCCGCCATAACGGTTAAAATAGCTCCTGATATTGGCTACAGTTCTCGTAGGGTTGTCGGTAGCCGTTTCAACAACAATAGCAATACCGTTCGGACCATATCCTTCGTACACCATTTCTTTGTAATCGGCTTCATCTTTTGATGATGCCTTTTTGATGGCACGTTCAACGTTCTCCTTGGGCATGTTTTCTTTCTTCGATTGCTGGATTAATACCCGCAAACGAGGATTGGTTTCAGGGTCAGTTCCACCTTCTTTGACGGCAATGGTTATCTGTTTTCCTAATTTTGTGAAAACGCGGGCCATGTTTCCCCAACGTTTTAATTTTGTTGCTTTTCTATACTCAAACGCTCTTCCCATAAGTAATTGATTAAAAAAAGGGGTTGAAAACTCAACACCCTTTTAGTTATGTAATTTGTGAAACGACTAAGCGTTTTTTGCTTTTTGAACGATGGCGCTGAATGCTTCAGGATGGTTCATGGCTAAATCGGCCAGAACTTTACGGTTCATTTCGATACCGGATTTGTGCAAAGCACCCATCAGTTTTGAATATGAGTAACCTTCCAGACGCGCTGCAGCATTGATACGCTGAATCCACAATGCACGGAAATTACGTTTGTTGTTTTTGCGGTCACGGTAAGCATATTGCAAACCTTTTTCCCAGGTGTTTTTGGCTACGGTCCATACATTGCGGCGACCACCATAATAGCCTCTGGTGAGGCTTAAAATTCTTTTTCTTCTTTTACGTGAAGCAACGTGATTTACTGATCTTGGCATAATTAAAATGAATTGTGAATGTTAGCGTTCCTTTTTAAGGAAACTTGGGGCTAAACACCCTGATTTTTACTAAGAAAAATGGATTTTAAAAATTTAATGCTGAAAAATAATTACAGACAAAGCATGTGTTTAACGTTTTTTTCATCCTCTTTCGATACGAGACCGGTCTGAGTCAGGTTACGTTTTTGTTTTGTCGTTTTTTTTGTCAGAATGTGACTTTTAAATGCATGTTTTCTTTTAATTTTACCTGTTCCGGTAAGGGCAAACCTCTTTTTGGCACCGGAGTTAGTTTTCATTTTTGGCATTTCTTGTACTATTTATTTGTTTTGAAAAATTCTTTTCTTAATGTTGGTTTATTTCCCTTTTTTTGGCGAAAGTGTAATAATCATACGCTTTCCTTCAAGTTGTGGGAGCTGTTCCGGTTTTCCGAGTTCTTCCAGTTCCTGAGCAAAACGGGCTAATAATATTTCACCCTGACTTTTAAATAAGATGGAGCGACCTTTAAAGAAAACATAGGCTTTTACTTTAAACCCATCTTTCAGGAACTCCTGTGCATGCTTCAGTTTGAAATTAAAATCATGATCGTCGGTTTGCGGCCCGAAACGAATCTCTTTTACAACAACTTTGGCAGAATTGGCTTTTTTCTCCTTTTCACGCTTTTTTTGATGATAAAGGAATTTTTGATAATCAATGATTTTGCAAACAGGTGGTGCTGCATTAGGTGAAATCTCAACCAAATCTAACTCCAGTTTGTCTGCAATTTTCATGGCCTCATCGTACGAGTATATGCCCGTTTCGATATTGTCACCCACCAGTCGAACTTCATTTACGCCTTTGATTTTTTCGTTAATACGATTAGGCAGTTCTTTTTCCGGTGCTTTTCTTTGTCTGATAATCAATTGTTTAGCTATTGCTTGTTTCCTCCTAAAATTATAAATTGTGAATACTGAATTTCTTCTGCACTTTTGAGCGCGCAAATATACGAAATATATTTTAATTTATGAACATCCCTTTCAAAAATTTATGATTTAGCATATCTGTAAAGTTATAACGTTCACGGTGTTAAGCTAAATATTAGCTCTGGACTTGTTAGATTTTAGTCTTTCGTCGTTTTTTATTAAGTTTGCACTAATTTATAAAGTAAAAAAATGATTTCAGTAAAACAGAAACTTGATCGCTTGCGTAATGCCATGAAAGAAAATGGCATTGATGCTTATATTGTGCCGGGTACCGATCCGCATGCGGGTGAATATATCGCCGATCATTGGAAAGAAAGAGAGTGGATCAGTGGTTTTGACGGATCTGTAGGAACCGCTGCTATAACACTTGATAAGGCCGGAATGTGGATTGATTCCCGATACTATTTGCAGGCGGATGAGCAGTTGAAAGGATCGGGTTTTGATGCTATGAAAATCGGCATGCCTGAAACGCCTGATATCATTCGATGGATCATAAGTCAGATGAAAATGGGAAACAGAGTGGGAGTGAACCCACAGATGTTTCCGGTGAATACTTATAATGCAATGAGAAATGAATTGGCCGCCAGTGGATTGGAGCTGGTTCCGGTTGATTTTATCAGTAATATCTGGTTAGATAGGCCTGAAATTCCTCAAAAAAAATGTTTTGTTTATCCGGTAGAGTATGCTGGAAAATCTTGCAGCGAAAAATTGTCGTTGTTAAGAAATGAGATGCGAAAATTTGATGCTCATGTATTTGTTATCTCCGCTTTAGATGAAATTGCCTGGTTGTTCAATCTAAGAGGTAATGATGTAGATTATAATCCGGTGGTCATTGCCTATGCACTTATTAAAACTGATTCGGCAATTTTGTATTTGTCTGATGAGAAACTAACTGACGAAACACGACATTATTTTAAGGAAGAAAATGTAGAAATTAAGGATTACCTCCAAATCTATGATGATTTGATTAGTTTACCGGTTTCACAGAAAGTGCTTGTTGATGGAGCCAGACTTAATCAGTCGCTATTTGAGGCTATTCCTGCAGATTGTGCGAAAACAAATCAGATGTCACCTGTATTTCGCCTGAAAAGTATTAAAAATGAAGTGGAATTGGCAGGTGTTCGCAATGCAATGGTCAGAGATGGAGTAGCATTGACCCGCTTTTTTATATGGCTCGAAAAGAATGTTGATTCAGGAAAGCTAACAGAAGTGTCCATTGCTGAAAAACTTTATGCTTTCAGAGCAGAACAGAAAAACTTTTTTGGTGAGAGTTTCGGAACCATTGCCGGTTATGCTGCTCATGGTGCTATTGTGCACTATAAAGCAGATGAAAAAAGTGATGCTGTTATCAAAGCTGAGAATCTGTTGTTACTTGATTCGGGAGCACAATATCTGGATGGAACTACAGATATTACCCGTACTATTTCGTTGGGTACTCCTACACTTAAACAAAAAACGGATTTTACACTGGTATTAAAAGGTCATATTGGTATTGCAACAGCAGTTTTTCCATATGGAACAAGAGGTTCACAGTTGGATATACTTGCCCGTAAAGCGATGTGGGACAGATTTATGAATTATGGTCATGGAACCGGTCATGGCGTTGGCTTTTTCCTGAATGTACATGAAGGCCCCCAAAATATTCGCATGGACGAAAATCCAACTGTTTTGCAGCCCGGTATGTTGCTTTCCAATGAGCCGGGATTATACAGGACAGGTGAATATGGAATTCGTACGGAAAACCTTATCCATGTGACTGAAGCAGAGAAATCGGATTTTGGTCAGTTTCTCAGGTTCGAAACATTAACTTTTTTTCCGATTGATGTAAGTCTGATAGATGAAAAACTGATGACGAAGGATGAAATTGATTGGCTGAATGCTTATCATCAAAAAGTGTTTGATAAATTATCGCCCTATCTTACAAATGAGGAATGTAGCTGGTTGAAGGGAAAAACTAAATTTTATCCCCAAATCTGATAACATTATTTTTTTTTCAATCCAAACTGTCTGAAATATTCAAACCATTTCTCCTCAGGTTGCTGAATCTGATAGAGCGTTTTCAGTGATTCTGCTTCATCAGTATTCCCGGCGAGGACGCGGTACATGTGTATCAGATTTGAAGATTTGATGTTTGCCCCACAATGGACAAATATCTTTTTCCCGCTTAATCCATTCATTATTCCTTCAAAAGTTTTGTAATGAAGTGTTTTGAGATTCGAACAGTCGATCGGGAAATGGACATAATACAAGCCCGTTTTTTCTGTGATTTCTGCTTCATTTTTCAGTGCATTACGGGTGCTCGATGGTGATATGTTGATAATGACTTCATAACCATCATTTTTCAGGTCGATAATGTCGTCAATAGAAGGTTGAGCTCCCGCAGCCAGTTGGTCGGTATATTGAAAGAAATTTTCGATGTTCATAGGTATGTTTATTCGTTTAATTGTTTTACATGCCGGGTAATCGTGGAATTTTGCCGGTTTTGCTCCATTTTACATATTTGCCCCATGCTTTTTTCATCCAGTGTCCGATTACCGGCATTGGAATTACAAAGGCTTTCTTACTATCACGGTAGACATAGGCTGCCCCGTTGCCGGTATCCATGACACATAAAATGCTTATATGCTTCTGAAAGTCCTGATAGTTGTGGCTTCCTTTTTCAGTTTCAATAATGTTATGAGCGGCAATTCTACCCATGATTTCAGCCAGATGACCTTGTTTGGAAGCGAATTCAGGACCTTCCAGTGCCGCTGCATCACCAACTGCATAGATATTATGATTTGATTTTACCTTACAGAATTTATCAATTTGTATAAAACCTGATTCTGAAATAGCTAAACCAGAATTTTTATAAATTGCTGATCCGGTACCGGCTGCTATAAACATGGTCAAATCAGAATCTAGCTTTGAGTCGTCTTCAAAGACAATTCCATCTGATTCAAATTCTTTGATTTTTAAGCCAAATTTTTGCTTAAGATTTTGTTTCTTAAACAAGCTATGTACCATCTTCATGGCTGTTTTACCCATTTTTGCCCCCGGCTCCTCCATTGGAGCAAAGAAGGTCAGATTAAAGTTGTCTCTGATCTTCTTTTTTCTGAGATAGTGGTCAATATTAAAAATCATTTCAAACGCCGGACCGCCCCTTACCGCAGATTTATCTTTTGGGTTGCCTCCAAATCCGATGGCAATGTTACCCCGGCCTTTTTCTACCAGTTTGAGAAACTCATTTTTGAATGCCAAATTTCCTTCCGGAGCTCCGCAAATCGTAAATGTATGTTCTGCACCCTTTGGTTTCATCTTGTCCGATCCGGTGGCAATTACCAGATAATCATAGGTAAGTGTTTGCTTCTGTAATAAAACTGTGTTTTCAGAAGATGTTACAGATTCAACTTTATCGATGATTAGTCTGAAGGGATATTTCTTTTGAATTTCTCCAAGAGGAAGTTTTGTGTTCTCGAAGTCAATTTCTCCGGTAGGTACCCATATAGAAACAGGATACAGATAGAGATAATCTCTTTCAGAGATCAATGTTACTTCAAATAATTTACTTTTTTGAAGTTTGATGGCTACTTCAACTCCGGCAAAACCACCACCCAGAATGATAACTTCTTTCATGATCTTCTGATCGTCTATTAAAGTTCTTTTGAAATCGTCATGGCTGCAATAGTACCATCTGCCACAGCAGTGGTAATTTGTCTGTATTTCTTGCTGATTATGTCTCCTACGGCGAAAACATCCGGCAGTGAAGTTTTGCGGTCTTCATCGGTTTTGATATACCCCCAGTTATCCAGTTCGGGAATTGTATTGCCTAATATACTGACATTTGCTTTGAAGCCGATGAACACAAAGACGCCATCGCCTTCTAATTCAACCAATTCTTTGGTTTTGAGATTTTCGAGTGTAGCAATCATTTTGCCATCGCGTTTTTCAAATTTTCTGGGCTCATGTTCGTACAATACCGAAATCTTGTCATTTGCCTGCAAATGTTCTATGGCTGTCTGATTGGCTGTAAGCTTGTCAAACTGATGTACCATGGTTACTTTTTTTGCAAACTTAGTGATGAATAAGGCTTCCTCCACGGCTGAATTTCCACCTCCGATAACGGTAACGTCCTTGTCGACAAAGTATTTGGCATCGCAGGTTGCACAGTAGGAAATGCCTTTCCCCTTGTATTCATTTTCTCCCGGTGCATTCATCGTGTTGGGTGATGTTCCTGTTCCGATGATGATTTTCTTTGCTTTGATAGTGTCGAAGGCATCAATAACGATTTCTTTCTTAACTAAATCAACTGAAGTGATATCAACAGCTACCCTGAAGTCGATGCCCGTATGCTTTGCCTGCTCACTCATGTAGTGTGCCAACATATATCCCGGTTGTGGCTGCTCGTAACCCGGATAATTGGATACCTGATGGGTTATGCCCATATATCCCCCGGGTAATGCCGGATCAATCAGCACTGTTTTAATCTTTGCCTGTCCCAGATAAATACCAGCTGTTAAACCGGCCGGTCCACCACCTAAAATTGCAACATCATATTCAGATACACTCGGTTTTATTTTGGCTTTAATTTTCTTAACCTCATCTTCTGGTAACATTTTGTCCAGTCTTTCAATTATCTCTGATTTTTTTATGCCTCCGCTGATGGTGTCCAGTATTTGTTTTCCATCTTCAAAGAAAATCAGAGTAGGTGAAGAGCTTACCCCTAATTCGGTAGCCAACTCGCGGTTACCTTGTCTGAATATCTTTAAAAATTTGATTTTTTCGCCATAAAGTTCTGCCATAGCTTCAAACTTAGGAGCTAATGCCTCGCAAGGCGGACATTCTGTAGAGTAAAAATCTAAAACAACTTTTCCACCTTTCAGTACTTCTTTTTCAAATTCAGATGCATTAATTTCTTTCATTTTCTTATGATCTTATGTGTTTGTTTCAAATTGACGGTGCAAAAATACAATAATATTTCCATCAATACGATATATGTACATATATTCATATGTTAAATAAATTTAATTGAATCTGAGTTATCATTCAACTAAATTGATTTCATTGTTTATTTTCCCGTCAGCAATTTTCAACTGTTGTTCAGGCATAATTTTATCGCTGTTAAGTTGGTTGTTCTTTTTAAGTTCATTTACTGACATCCCGTATTTACGGGAAATGGAATATAAAGTATCACCTTTTTTTACAGTATGATATTGGGTGTGAATTATTTCTTTTGTTTGTGCAACGGTATTATTAGTAGGTGTGTTTTCGGCAATCAGTGATTCCTGCTGAGTTTTTGTTGTTGGAAATGAGCGTACAACCATAGATGAACTGTCGTTAATCACTCTTCCGGCAGTTATATATCTTTTGGCATAATAGGCTTCATCCGATTTTGAAATCACAATTCCGCTTTGATTTGAAGAATGTATGAAGTCAAATTTTCCATCTTCACAGGCATTTACAACGATGCCGACATGTCCAACCCGACTGCTTCTGCTTCTTCCGGAAAAGAATACTAAATCGCCTGTTTTGAGCTGATGGCGGTCGACTTTTCCAAATTGTTGAGCTTGTTCGGCAGATGACCGTTTAAGTTGATATCCAAAATTTCCATAAACATAGGAGGCAAAACCTGAACAATCGAATCTGGTTTGATTGTTGGGTCTGTAATTATAGGGTTTTTTTAGAAATTTCTTACCGAAGTTAATGATTGAATCTGTTAAAGATAATTGTTGCTGTAAAGCTATGTTGCCGGTTGTTGAGTCGGTAGGAGCTGAGTGTATATCCGTGCTCAATGTTTGTGAAAAAGACAGGGATGATAAAAAGAAGATCGAAAAAAGTATATTGATTTGTTTTGGCAAGGACATAATTATATAAGTCTGAATGTTTGTTCTTGCAAAGATAAAAATTTTGGTCTAAAATGAAAGGGTCATTAGTATTTGATATATATTTTTAACCACATAAGTCATGTGAATAAACATTAGTTTTTTTAATAAATATGTATTAATATGAAAAAGAATTCAACAGATCAATAATAACTTATGTGACTTATGTTGTTAAAAGAATCTGTTAAATCATTGTATGTGTTGAAAATAATGCGCTGCTCCCAGCGAAAGAAGTTCTTTAACGGGTCGACAGTCAGGGGTGTTGACATGACCGTTTTTATTTTTGGCAACTGATGCGCATCCTCCTCCACAGGCCAGTGCCACATTACAGTTTTTACATTTTTCTATGGTTGTGATGTCCCTGTTTTGCCATAGCTCAATTTCTTCTGATTTTTTGGTTATAACAGGATAATAAGTGCCTAGTTCTTCTCCATTTTTGCCTACTGTTGCAGTACAGGAATAGATTGTTCCGGTGTAATCAAATGCCCATTCGGTTTTGCAGGCCGGACATGAATCGAATAAGGGCGTCGGTAGCTGACCGTTTTCGGCAATATATTTAGCAATGGAGAATCCTGGTTTGTAGAACTGTGCAATATGTGGATGAATTTTGAGCAAATCATAAATATAACTGTATAATTCGGCTCTTTCAAAGAGTTTCTCCGGGCTGCTGTTGCACACATGCAGTTCGTAGTTTCTTCCGATTTGTGTTTTGAAATATGGTGAACTCGTCCATCCTTTTTCAATGGCAAATTGGGATAATGCCGGTAGATTATCGATGTTCTCTTTGTCAATCACCATACGCAGATTGATGTTAATACCTGCCTCCAAACAAGCGTCAATTCCCTCAACAATTTTCTTGAAAGTCGGAAGTTTGCCGTGCATATAACGACGTTGATCATGTATTTCCATGGTACCGTCAAGTGTTACCTGTATTTCACGGATCCTGGCTGTTTTCAATAAATCAATGTAGCTAACAAGGGTATAACCGTTGGTTACAAAAGCCAGGTCTAAGTTTGCTTCCCCGGATTTGTTGATGAGATAGTCTATTAACTCACGCTGTTTCTCACCAGGTAACAAAGGCTCTCCACCGAATATAGTGATGTATTTTTTTCTGCCGGCAAATTCCTGATGAATATAGTTGTAGAATGCATCGATTATTTCAGTCGTCAGGACTTGCTTTGCAGGATCGTAACCTTCCTGATAACAGTATGAACACGCAAAATTACAGGAGTAATTGGGCACAAAAAAAAGTTGAATTTCATCTTCTTCTCTTTTTTCAATAAAGTCAAGATAGGAATATTTAAATGCCTTTTTTTCTTTCTCCTCATCTACAATATAAGCATGTTTTGCAAATTCTCCGGTGGGGTCATTTTGCTGTTCCAGCATATGAAGTTCATCCGCAGAAATAATGTCAGCAGTCTTATACAAGGGATTTGTAATAAAAAACTCTTCTGAATCTGCTATTGGAACAATGATGTTATTTTTAGAAAGTGACATATGTAAAAGGTAAATTATGCACTAAATATTAATCCTGTCAGGGTGATTAAGCCCTGACAGGATTATGACCAAAAATCAATCGTGACAACCTGCCACGACTGTTGAAACTTTAGCACAACATTGTGCTTCCTGTTTCGAGCTGTTGCATCCGCAACTTTCTTTAACTACACTTCTCATATATTATTGATTTTGAAATGGTTCTTTTTTTGTGAGCAAATCAGGTTACATTGTAAAATGTGATAATTGTTTTGCAAATCTTTATTTAATTCCTGAAATTGTAAAACTGGCGACTTCCGCTTTTCCTTTTGGATAGGGTTTCGATTCTTCAAAGATACATATATTATTGAATCCGGCATCTTCCAGCATGATTAAATATTCTGCTCTGGTAACTGCTCCTGCCCAACATTCAGCAATAGCCTCAGGGTCGTTTCTGTATTCATCGGCAATAGGGGTAGTGGCATATATGTCACTCACAACGAAACGTCCACCAGGCTTTAGAATGCGGTAAACTTCCTGCCAAACAGCCTGCTTGTCAATTGCATGGTTAATCGTACAGTTCGAAATTATCAGATCAACTCCGTTTTCTTTCAATGGAAGTTTTTCTAACTCTGCTTTGACAATCTCAGCATTTTTTACATCAAACTTTTGAATGTTTGCCTGAGCTTTTGCAATCATCCCTTCGGAAATGTCGATGCCATAAACATAGCCCGAATCGCCCACTTCATCTGCCAGTTTGGTGACATCATTGCCACGACCGCTACCTAAATCAACGCAAATTTCTCCGGGTTGAGCTTTGGCATAATTGATGGCACCTCCGCACGAAAGACAACAGGAGGTCTCACTCAAACTCGTATAACGCTCATTGATAGCGGTCTTTATTTCCATTTTGTAAATATTGTTTGTGTTGTTTTCATTTGCGATACAAAGATATAAAAAGATTTTATATTAGAATAGTATCACCAGGTATAAATTATTATAATATCACTAAAGAAAATTTTATATCTTTGTGTTTATAAATAATTTGAAGATTTTCAGTAGTGCCAATAAATATCTTTCTGAAATTAATTAACCCATGTTATTGAAAGAAAGCATCAATCCTGAACTTGTAGCCGAACTAATTTCATCTGACACCAAAGTGATGGAATTTGTTGCATCAATCAAATGGGCAAATGGTTTTACCTGTCGAAAATGTGGACACGATAATTACTGCCAGGGGAAGAGTCAATTTTCACGCAGGTGTACCCGTTGTAAAAAGGAAGAATCGGCAGCAGCTCATACTTTGTTTCATAATGTGAAATTTCCTTTGAATAAAGCGTTTTATATTGCTTATCATGTTTGTATAAAAGGAGAAGATATTTCGTCAAATAATTATTCGGAACTTTTGGGTATCAATCAGATGACCTGCTGGAAATTCAGAAAGCGCATTCATGGTTGTGTGCAGCATTTATCTTTATCAGAAGAAAAACAAATAAGTATGAAAGATATTATGTTAAGTTCCGTGCTTTAACTAATTTTTTAATCTTATGAATACGATTGCCTGGATTGGTTTTTGTCAGAGCTTGTTTGCAGCTATACTCATGTTTACCAAAAGAGAAAGATCTCTTTCGGATAAAATATTGTCGGGCTGGTTGACTTTATTATCTATTGAGTTTCTGACATGCGGGCTCGATTATGAGATTTTCAGTCAGCCACTTCTTTCCAGTTCATTTTTATTGTTCAATCCGGCATTATTTCTTTATATAAATTCACTTACACGTCCTTCTTTTCGATTGAAATGGATGCAGTTATTGCATCTGTTGCCTTTTGTGGTCTTCGAACTATATGCTTATGTTGTGAAGGAGCCTTTTTCAATGCATGCATATTTTGTGAAAGACGAAAATTTTCTCTTCAGAATGAGTTTTGCCGCTGCTAATTTTATTTCATGGGGTATTTATAATCCCTTAAGTTTGATACTGGTACACAAACACAGGATGCATCTCCGCAATGAACAGTCAAATATAAATAAAAATGAGAATCTGGGTTGGGTGCTTACTGTCGGAATTTTCTATGTAATATATTGTATTATTGCATTTATTCTATCTGTAATTGTCTATTATGTTGAAATACAGCCTATACTTCCTCATGTTTATAATTATACGGTGTTGCTGTTTATTATTTTCGTACTCAGTTTTTATGGTTTACGACAACAAGATCTTCCAAAGCAGTTGTTGGTATTGAAATCAAAACTTCCCTATGAGAATTCGACACTGAATGTTGAAGTGAAAAAAAATATTGAAAGGAAAATCCTGCATTATTTTGAAAGCCAAAAAGCATATCTTAATCCGGATTTGAATATGGAACTGCTGTCGCAAGAGCTAAAAATTCCTAAATATCAGTTGACTGAAGTGTTGAATGCTGATATTGGAAAAAACTTTTTTCAGTTTGTCAATAGCTATCGGGTAGAAGCGGTAAAGCGTATGTTACTTGACCCGAAGAACAAATTTTCGATTGAAGCTATTGGCTACGAATGCGGTTTCTCAAGTAAATCTTCATTCTACACGGTTTTTAAAAGTTTGACCGGTTATACACCAATTGAATTTAAAAAAAAATCTTCCCTGTAAATTCCTGCTTAAAGTCCGGTTTTTGAAATCCGGACCACTATTGCCTGTCCGTCTTTTAAAAGAAGGACTGTTATTAGTTTTATAAAAGCGAACATTGCACAATCAATCAATATAAAAATTGTGTTATGAAACGCTTAGTGTTATATTCTCTGTTAACCGGTTTTTGCCTTCATATAAACATCTATGCTCAGAGTCTGTTTGAAGAAGCCGCTAATACCTCTGAAAAAACCATTAAAAATGTTGGAGGTTTGCAGTTAGAAGGGTTTGTACGTGGTTCAATATTCGGCGGAGGTAAAACCTACGACCTAACCACTACTTTTGCCGAACTGTCCCTGCAGGGTAAGTTTGAAAGTGGAAATGCTTTTCTGAAATCTGATGTTCGTTTCCGAAAAGGTGTTGCTTTTAATGAAAATATGCCACTGATTGTGTTAAAGGAACTTTATGCCGGTTATCGGGGAGAACAGTTTGATGTGTTGCTTGGGAGCCAGATTATTTCCTGGGGAAGAGCAGAGGGATTTAATCCTACTGATAACATTACTCCGCGTGACTATTTCTTTCTTACTGCTGATCCGGATGATCAAAAAAAACCTGATTTTTTACTGCGCTTTAAATACAGAATTATCCCTGAAGTTGAGCTGGACGTTATAGGAGTCCCGTATTTTACCGCTTCGGATTATCGTTACCATCTTTTTGATATGGGGAATCAGGTACGGTTTGCAGATGATATTTTACCTGCGAGAGCTATTGAAAATGGTACTGTCGCAGCCAGATTGAATTTTAATTTTCCGGTTGCCGGTTGGTCTGTTTCTTATTTTCGCGGGTATGATCCATTTCATGGATTTGATGTCACATCAGTAGATTGGTCTACGGGTTTACCACTGATAACCAATGCTTCTAAAGCATATCTGAAAACATGCTGGGGTGCTGATTTTGAAATTCCAATAGGTGCTGTAATTGTGAGGGGCGAAACTGCTTATAATATAACTGATAGACCTAATGATGAAATGTATATCCCATTGTCTGATTTCAGTTATGTCGCCGGAATTGAAGCCGGTTTTTCGGGCTTTACTTTTATTGGACAGTATATAGGAAAGTATACTCCTGATTTCGTTGATCTTATTGTGCCTGTACTTGCCGATCCATCAAACCCTCTGGCACAAATGCAATATGCCAATGCCACGATTGACTATGAGAATCGGCTGTTTAATCGCCGTATTTTTTATCAACAGAAAAAAAGCAATCATGCTGTTGCACTAACAATTATAAAATCATTAGGATATGAGGCCTGGGAAATTGAAACGACTGGCTATTTAAACCTGACTTCCAAAGAGTGGATGGTACGTCCGAAAATCAACTGGAAAATAAATGACGCACTTACGGCTTCGTTTGGAGGTAATATTCTGGTTGGTGATGATAAGACACTTTTCGGGTATGCATCAGATGTTATGAACGGGGCGTTTGTGCAGATGAAAGTAGGATTTTAAATAGCGAATAGGTAATAGCGAATAGGTAATAGCGAAAGATTAAAAATGAATAAATAGAAAAGTACTTTATGAAGAAATCCATGTTTATTATCAGACATCGCTGGTGGATTATTATCAGTACACTGCTAATTATTGCCGGAGCGGTCATTCCCCTTTTCAATATTAAAATTAATGCTGATTTGGAGAGCTATATGCCTGATTCCATGAAATCAAAAGTAAGCAACAAACAAATTGGTGATGTGTTTGGAAATGAAGAAAATCTTTTGATAATAATTGAAAGTCAGGATGTGCTACAGCCTGTAACACTGGAGCGAATACAGAATTTAAGTACTGCTTTTTCAAAGATAAACGCATTTGAACAGGTTTTCTCATTATTTCAATCAAACAATATCCGTTCGGAAGAAGGGATGATGGTTGTAGATCCTGTTGTTCGGGCTATTCCTATTAATAAGATTGAAGTTGAGAAATTGAGGAAGGAGATTAAGTCAAATGATCTGGCATACGGATTGGTGATCTCCGCTGATTTTCGCTATGCATTGATTATGTTGACAACCAACCGGAAGGTAAAGGATGAGGATCTGATTGCTCTTGTGCAACAGACAATTGCTAAGTTTCCGGGAAACGAAAAAGTATATATTTCAGGTCAACCTTATCTCAGAGCAGAAGCAAATGATAAAATTGGTAGTGACATTATGATCTTGTTGCCGATTGGGTTGCTCTTGATGCTGATCTTTTTATGGTTCTCTTTCCGTGAAATAAAAGCGGTGCTTTTACCCTTCTCTGTTGTTATCCTTTCAATTCTGATTTCTATGGCATTGATTCCCTTGTTTGGTTGGGAGTTAAGCCTTATTGGGATATTGATTCCGATCATGATGATTGCGATAACAAATAATTATGGAGTATATGTTGTCTCAAAGTATCAGGAATTAAATGCAAAATACCCGAAGAGAAGCATGTATAAAATCATACAAGAAACTGTGGTGTATTTTAAAACGCCAATTATTCTGTGTGGACTTACAACCATGGTGGGGATACTCGGTCTGGTTGTACATCTTTTACTCCCTGCCAGTCAGATGGGTGTTGTTGCTGCAATTGGTATTGGTTTTGCGTTATTGCTTAGTTTGATGTATATTCCTGCATTAATGTCGTTGATGAAGAAAAGTAGTCCTCACAGAGGATTAGGTGAGAATGCTAAAGGTTTTTTTAATCGCATATTATCTAAAACAGGAAATTTCATAACAATACATCCGAAGTTTATTGTTATTTCTTTTGCACTCTTTTTTACTATTTGCACACTTGGAGTGTTTCAGATGCGCATTGCTCCTGATTCAAATAAAGTGTTACCAGCCCGGCATGAGTTCAATCTTGCTATCCATCTTGCCGATGAGTATTTTGGAGGAAGTAAAGTAATTAATATAATGTTTGAGGGGGATGCAAAAGATCCGGAATTATTGAAGAGGCTTGATTATTACCAGTCTGAAATAAAAAAAATGCCACAGGTAGGAAGAACTGCATCATTAGCAACAATGATAAAAAAAATGAGCATGGCATTGAATGATTCCTCAGAAACAGGATATAATACAATACCTGAGAGTCGCGATGCTGTTGCACAATACCTTGAATTATATGCTATGAGTGCTGATGTAGCTGATTTTGAACGTTTCGTCAATTTTGATTACACGAAAACTTTGTTGACCGTACAATATAGAGCTGCAAGTTTGAGGGAAGTTAATGATTTGCTTTCTAAAATTGATAATTTGCTGAAGTATGAACCTGCCCCGGCTGTTGTCGGAGGATTTAGTCTGATTGATAAGGAACTTAGTGAATCGGTGGAGACTGGTCAGTATTATTCGTTGTTTGTAGCATTTCTGGCTATATTGATATTACTAAGTGTAATCTTCAGAAGTGTTGTTGCCGGGTTAATGGGCAGTTTGCCTTTGGTTTTTGCTGTTTTTTGTACTTTCGGGCTGATGGGTTGGATAGGTATTGAACTGAATATTGTTACAGCGCTGCTTTCTTCAATTTCCATAGGTCTGGGTGTTGACTTTACTATCCATATATTCTGGCGCCTGAAGCATGAGCTTAACAATGGGAAGGACTGGATATCAGCAGTTAATTCAACTGAAACAGGCATTGGAAGAGGAATTTCCATCAATGCATTTTCTGTTATGCTTGGATTTTCAGTGCTCTTTTTGTCTGCATTTCCGTTGATACAATCTTTTGGATTTTTAGTCATCTTGTCACTTTTGTTTTGTCTGATTAGTGCGATAGTACTTATCCCTGCTCTTTGCCTCATTTTTAAACCAAAATTTCTACAGAAAAAAGTTATTAGCAACTTAGAGATAAATAATTGAAAAAAAATAATGCTATATGTTACTGCTGACTGCCGACTGTCGACTATGGATAAACAACGAATCAATAAAATTT
>JAYFPP010000010.1:0-9759 GCA_034927635.1 Paludibacter sp. | reverse complement strand
AACTGAGCTAAAGAGGCAGGTGGGTAAGCACCCCATATCGCACCGCTACAACCAAATACCCTTGCTGCGGTCAAGCCCTGGGGGAGTTCAAAGGGAGCTGGTCGTATAGGACTTACCCGGCACAAAAGTACTGCTTTTTTGTTAATCTCCAAAACAAATTTACACAATAAGCCTGTGCATTCAGGCTACTATGTTCATTTTCAAAATTCTATCATTGAAAAAATAACGAACTTAATTGCTTTTTTCATGTGAAAAATCAATAATTTTACCATATGCCTGTTTTTTTGTAATTTTGCAGCATATTAAATACAATGGGAAGAATTTTAGCCATAGATTACGGTCAGAAAAGAGTCGGATTAGCGGTCACCGATCCTTTAAAAATAACAGCAAACGGGTTGGATACTGTTGCTGTTCATGAGATCTTCAACTACCTGAAACTATATATGGCAAAAGAAAATGTCGAGAAGTTCGTCATTGGCTTACCAAAACAAATGAATGGTGAAGATTCTGCATCTATGCAGTATATTAAACCCTTTGTTGAACGATTAAGAAAACAATTCCCTGAGACTGAACTTGTTTTTGTTGATGAGCGTTTTACTTCTGTTATGGCGCACAACACCATGCTGGAAGCAGGGCTGAAAAAGAAAGACAGGCAGAACAAAGCTTTGGTGGATAAAATTGCAGCCACCATTATTTTACAAACATATTTATCATCTACCCTATGATTTTACCAATATACACTTACGGTAATACAGTATTAAGAAAAGAAGCTGAAGAGATTAACAAAGATTATCCTGATCTGCCGAAATTGATTGATGATATGTTTGAGACGATGCATCATGCCGAAGGTGTAGGATTGGCTGCACCACAGGTAGGATTATCGATCAGATTGTTGGTCATTGATTTGAAAGCTTTACACGAAGACGATCCTGAAATGGCAAAATTCAAGGTTGTCATGATTAATCCTGTAATGCTTGAAATGAGTGAAGAAGAAGTTGAAGGTAACGAGGGATGTTTAAGCATCCCGGGAATCAGCGAAAAAGTATTTCGTTCCGAATGGATTAAAATTCAGTATTATGACGCTGACTTCAAGCAACATACAGGAGAGTTTGAAGGCTGGATCGCCAGAGTAATTCAACATGAATATGATCATTTGGAAGGAAGCTTGTTTACCGATCATGTAAATCCTTTGCGCAGGCAAATGATAAAATCAAAATTGAACGGGATTGCAAAAGGTAAAACTTCTTGTGACTACAAAATAAAAACCGCCTCCAAATAAATTATTAGTGAAGTGTAAAGAAACTCTTTAAGATATTATACGAGCGTATTTATCCTTCTTAATTTAATTATCCTTCCATCTGAAGCACAGATATTTAATATTATTTTTTCATCTGAACTAACGCTAATCGTTTTTTCGACAATAACATCTGTCAACATATCTGTATATTGAAATAACGACCCCTGCGGAATTTTTAAATACTCAAATGCTTCAGACGGAACAGTCAACCCAATCTCCACCGGCTGATCGTCAAAATTCACCACAATCAGCAACAACTGTTCTTCGTATTGCCGGAAAAATGCAAATTGTTTATCGGGATTGTAATCCTGCCGGTATAGATTTGCATACTGCAAATCGTACATAAGCCCATTTACAACAGCAGGTTCCGTTGATGCTATGTTGAGTAGTTTACGGTAAAAGCTCTGTAATTCTTTTTGTTTAGGGGAAAGAAAAACTCCATCAAATTTCCCTTTGTTTGCCCAATCCTGAATGCTTTTAATACCCCAATAATCAAAAATTGTTGTCCTCCCGTCCAATCCACTGAAACCCTCCTTATCCATGCCCGGCTCTCCAATTTCCTGACCTGAATAAATCATCACCGGCGCTTTTGTAAGTGTAGCTGCAACTATCATTGCAGGACGGGCACAATCCGGGTCACCCGCAAAAAAAGCGGATGCAATTCGTTGTTCGTCATGATTTTCAAGGAACTGAAGCATCTGATCCTCAATTCCTGATACAGATTGCCATGCATGGGTAATACCTGCGGCAGAATGTCCATGACAAATGATATTCCTTAGCAAATCGTACATTCCCACTTTATCATATAAATAATCAAAGCCTCCGTGAAAAACGAAATTTCTGTATTCCTGTGGCTGGTATACTTCAGCAATAAAAATTATTTCAGGGTAAATTTGTTTAACTTCATCGATTACCCAGTGCCAAAAATCAACAGGAACCATTTCAGCCATATCACATCGAAAACCGTCAATATCCTTTGTTGCCCAAAAAAGCAAAATATCCCTCATCTTCAACCATGTATCCGGAATCGGATCGAAATGATTCTGATGCTGAACATAGTCCGTTCCGTAATTTAACTTGACGGTCTCATACCAATCATTCACAGTTGGGGAAGCCGAAAACTGATCATTACCGGTAACCTTAGCCGGACATTCATAATAACCGCCAATATCAAAATCAGGCTGAAACTGCAGACCGGGCAAATAATAAAAATTATTGTTTGGATGAAATGCGCAGTCGGTTCTGTCGTTCTCGCCCAAATCCCGAACCATTGATGGTTTAACATCAGAACCATATTGTCTTGCAACATGATTCGGAACAAAATCAATAATGACTTTCAGTCCGGCATTGTGCGTACGCTTTACAAGGTCCTCAAATTCAGCCATCCGGTTCTCTACATTTACAGCCAAATCCGGATCCACATCATAATAATCCTTAATTGCATAAGCAGAACCTGCTTTCCCCTTGACGATTGCAGCATGATCCATTCTGATATTATGGGCAGAATAATCGGTTTGCGTGGCATGCTCAATCACTCCTGTATACCAGATATGTGTTATTCCAAGAGACTTGATTTCATTCAAAGCCTTCTTTGAAAAACTATTGAATTTGCCACAACCATTTTCGCTGATACTCCCGTTATACTTATTTGTTGTCGTATAATTTCCAAATAAACGGGGGAGTACCTGATATATAGTAAATTTTGACATCAGCTTAGTTGAATAAAAAAATTTCGATACAAAAATAAACAAATTACCCACTTATTCGTTATTAAAGCAGAACATAAATTAATTCGTAAAAATAAATTACATGGCAACAGTAACATTCAAAGGAAATGAAGTAAAAACAAGTGGTCAATTACCGGCAGTCGGAACTCAGGCTCCTGATTTCAAACTTGTTGGAAGTGGATTAAATGAAATCTCTTTAGCTGATTTCAAAGGTAAACGTGTTGTATTAAACATATTTCCCAGTATTGACACCGGGGTTTGTGCTACCTCAGTTCGTAAATTCAACCAATGGGCATCAAATCAGGATAACACGGTAGTTATCTGTGTATCAAAAGATTTACCTTTTGCATCAGGCCGTTTCTGTGGCGCTGAAGGATTAGAAAAAGTGATTACGGCTTCTGATTTCAGGTATAACAACTTTGCGACTGATTATGGTGTTTTAATGACAGATGGTCCTTTGGCAGGATTAATGGCCAGATCAGTAGTTGCACTTGACGAAAACGGAAAAGTTATTTACAAACAACTGGTTCCTGAAATTACCCAGGAGCCTGAATACGATATAAAATTTTGATTTTTAAAACAATGTCCGATGTGAATCGGTTCATTTTCTAATGTGTGAAGTGGCAGAGGCGTAGTTTTACGTCTCTGCTTTTTTATTGTTTGCCTCTGAGCAGATTGATATCTCCCTTCAGTGTGTATTTCAGTCCATCAGATCCCAGGGCCTTAATAACATAGAAATATGCACCTTCATGAGCAGGTTTGCCATTGATAGTCCCATCCCACCCTTTTTGCGGATCGGTCCAGTGATATAACTTCGATCCCCATCTGTTAAATATCCAGCAATCAAATTCAATTATTGATTTATAAGCTACACGAAATTCATCATTGATACCGTCACCATTAGGTGTAAATACATTAGGAGTATAGATGGCTGACTCTGAAACTTTAATCGTTACTGAATCTGTAAAGTTACAATAAGCATTTTCAACCCGTAGTTTAACAAGATAGGTTCCTGCCTGTGTAAAGGTATACCTGTGACTTTCATCCGTTCTGGTAATAAACGGATTATTTCCTGAGAGAATTTCCCAATAATAGTAACTTGCAACCGGAACATTAGCATTAGCCGAAAAATTAATTTCTAAAGGAGCTGATCCTGAAAGTGTTGTTACATCCTCAGGTCGGTCTCCCTCATTCTTTTCTGTACGAATGGTAGCTTCGGTTTTAATCTTACAGATTACCCGGATGGCACTGTAATAGGTACTTTGAATGGAGTCAGCTTCGACACCCAGATCAATGGCAAACTGATCTCCTGTCAGGGTAAAATAGGTATCTTTATAGGGTGGATCAGTAACAGTAATGATATTTCCGTTAATATTAACCTGTTCATTCTTTAGGATTGGTTTCCATCCGTCATTCCACTCCAGACTTTCATAACTTAACTGATAAACCCGGTTGATTGTGAATTTTGAGTCAGAGGGAGTCCGATAGAACATTTCCGGAATCTGGCCATCAAGTGTTAAGGTAAGCTGATCACACATTCCTTTCTGAGGATCCGAAGGTTGTAAAGCATTGAAAACCGGGCGATAAAGTTTATAATCAATTACCCATACAGTCACTTCCTTATTATAAGTTCTGCCATTCACGGTACCACTGATTTTTGCGATATAGCCGGTATGATCATCAGGACTCAAAGTCTGCTGATTGCTCATAAACTGATTGTCGGGATAACGAAACCAGTTAACCGAAAGTGAATCTTCAGGTAACACAACTTTGATCTCACTCGAAGCTGTAATATCGTACATCATTACCAACCAATCTACCCTGTTATCAAAATGCTGATATACAAAACCTTTACCAGACGACACAATAAGTTGCTGGGCCTGCAGTGACAATGAAACAAACAGCATCAGAATGACACATGCAGCATGCAACCTTATTTGAAGTTTTCCCTTATTCACTTAATAATAATTTTCAATCATATAATACTTTCTCAATACGGGTATTTCCGATTGTAAACTGCAAAAGTACATTTTTCAATTTAATAACAAAAAAAAGTTCTATTTATTACTGTTAAGCCAACAAGAATTTATATTTTTTGTACATTTGCATCTGAAACCCCTCACACTCATCTTTGATAAAGATAAAAATGCAAACACAAACATCAAAAATAACAACAGCCGGATATAAAGTATTGATGATAAGTTTGTCGGTGCTTATAAATATAAGTTTTCTAAGTTCTCAGGAACTGAATTACCCACTCAAGAAAGTTAACGGAATTGAATGCTATGTTTACACCGTAAAACCCTCCGAAGGATTCTACAGAATTGGCAAAAATTTCAATACTACAGAGGCTGTAATAAAAAGCTTCAACCCTCAGGTGAATGAAGGTCTGAAAGCCGGAATGGAAATTTACATTCCCGTAAAATCATCTCCCACATCGGGAATCAGTTACATAGAACATGTTGTTGAAAAAAAACAAACCATTTTCAGAATACGTAAGACATACAAGATATCTGAGGAAGAATTACTTGAACACAATCCACAAATAAAAGACAGGCCACTTCGCGTAGGAGAAATACTCAGGATTCCTGTAAAAAAAGAAAAAGAAGACGACACTCAAAAGACAAAAAACAACGATAAATCAAATAACTCAGATAAAAAACAAAACACAGAAACACATAAGGGCACAAACAGCTTTATTGAAATTTTCCAGTCACAAAAAGCCGACACACTTCATATAGCATTTTTGCTCCCATTTATGCTGGAACAAAAAGCTGAACTGACCGACAATCGTTTTGTTGAGTTCTATGCCGGAGCACTGGTGGCAATTCAAAAGGCAAAGCAACTAGGCACAAATTTTATCATCTACACCTTCGATGTTGAAAAATCGGATATCAAACTTATGGAAATACTTCAGGACAGTGCTTTCAGAAGGATCGACCTGATTGTTGGCCCGGCATATTCAAATCAGGTATCCATCATTGGTGATTTTGCACGTATGCATAAGATAAAAACACTGGTACCATTTACTTCCAAAATCTATGATCTGGAAACCAATCCCTACATTTATCAGTTTAACCCCGGATCGGATATAGAACTAATCAAACTTCAGGAAATAATAAAGGCAAAAAAGAACAGCTCAAACATCATTTTTGCCGATATACCCAATGTAAACAGCAGTAACGATGATGGTTTTATTTTGTCAGGACAACTGAAAGAATATATGAGAGACAATAAACTGAGCTATCAGACCGTAATTTTCGATCAGGAATATCTTCAAAATCTTCAGGATGCAATTCATCCAACTGCTGAAAACATTCTCATCTTCAATACTGCAAGACTTAACAATCTTAATAGTTATTTTAAGAATATTAATGCTTTATCCGACAGTACAAATTTAACAATTTATGAACCATACTCCTGGAGAGCGTCAAAAATCAAAAAACCCAAATCATTCTATCTTTCGGTATTTAAAAACGATTTTCCTGCTAGTGCCTATGGAGCATATACGAAAGAATTTGAACACTTATTCGACTGGTCAGCTTCCAGTGAATCACCGAGATATGATTTATTAGGATATGATTTATTAAATTATTTCATACAATTTGTATTGAAAAAAGATCAAAATCTACCTGCTTCGTACGTTTTACATGAGGGTATACAATCCGACCTGAAATTTGAACGATCAACGGCAAGAGGCGGTTTCATCAACAAGACTTTAACCCAATTTGAATAAGCCTTATTGTTCATGAAAAATTCAATTATCGCAATCATCTTGATATTGCTGGCAAACTTAACCAATGCGCAAAACAACAAATTTGCCCGTGAAACGTATATTGGCATCAATGGCGGCACTACAGGATCAATGGTATATTTCAAGCCGGCTGTAAATCAGGATTATCTTTTGGCATATCATGGAGGTCTGGTTTTCAGGTATATTTCAGAAAAAAATCTGGGCGTACAGGCCGAACTGAATTATGTGCAAAAAGGATGGCAGGAAACAAATAACAGCTACGCAAAACGTCTTGATTATATTGAAATGCCTTTTATGACACATCTTTACTTTGGAAACAAGGCACAGGTTTATGCCGATATTGGTCCTAAAATTGGCTATCTGATCAACGAACAAGAGTTATTAAATATAAATCCGGCTTCAACTGACGCACAACATAAGCCCGTTGAAAATAAATTTGATTATGGCTTTGCTGCCGGATTAGGATTATTGTTCAAAATCAAAAAACAGGTTTTTCAGATTGACAGTCGTGCCAACTTCAGTATAAGTGACATCTTTTCAAATGAAAGGAGAGATTATTTCGACAATTCAAACAATATAAACGTTTCAGTTTCATTAGCATGGCTGTACAGAGTAAAATAATCATTGAAAGTTAGGTGTGAGGAAGGATTATCAAACAATTCAATTCACAACTCTCAATTCTCAACTTTCAACTAAAAAAAAACAATATGGATCCTATAATTATAGAAACTAAAGTCAACAGGTATCATTTTACAGAGCTGGAGCCTGAAATTCAGGTACTCATCAACAAGGCAAAAGAACAGGTTGAGAATGCTTATGCCCCCTACTCAGAATTTAAAGTGGGTGCAGCAGTTTTGCTCGACAACGGAGCTTTATTTGTTGGAAGTAATCAGGAAAACGCGGCATATCCTTCCGGCTTATGTGCCGAGCGTGTGGCATTATTCTATGCTAACGCACAATTCCCTGACATACCTGTTCGTGCCATTGCTATCGCAGCTTTTTCAGGTGAAAATTTTGTTGCCTCACCTATTACTCCCTGCGGATCGTGCCGACAGGTGATATTAGAATCAGAAAACCGCTTCGGTAACAAAATAAGTATCTATATGTATGGCACAGAGTGCATTAATCATATTGAGGATGCAGGTCAGTTACTCCCTCTTAAATTTGAAAAAAGAAGTCTGGATAATCATCAATAATTTTTTTTGTGAGAAAATCAATCAGCACACCGCACAAACATTCTTATATTAAGCGATCACTCATAAGAATATATACAAGAATTTTCAGAGAAAGGGTTCCTGACTTCAGATACATCACCGGCCTGTTCCGCAAACTAAACGGCATCGAAATTGGTGGTCCCAGCAGGATGTTCAGTTATAAAGGACTTATTCCGATTTACAAAGTAATTAATCAACTTGATGGCTGTAATTACTCAGCCCAAACCATCTGGGAAAAAAGTAAGAGCGGAAAATCAAAGCAGCAATATTCCTGTTTCAAAGAGGGCATACAATACATTTCAGATGCAACTGATCTGAGTCAGATACCTGATTCAAAGTACGATTTCATTATTTCGTCCAACTGTCTGGAGCATATTGCTAATCCATTTAAGGCTTTGAACGAATGGCTACGTGTTATAAAAAAAGATGGATTGATCCTTCTCGTACTACCCAACAAAGATTTTTGTTTTGACTGGAAACGGCCTGTTACTAAGTTCTCACACTTAGTTGAGGATTATGAAAACGACACGCAGGAAAATGATCTTACTCATTTAGAGGAGATACTGACGCTGCATGATTTGGAAATGGATAAACAGGCAGGCACCCTCGAACAATTCAAAGCAAGATCATTAAATAATATTGAGAACAGAGCATTGCACCACCATATTTTTGACCTGGATTTATTGCGTGAAATTTACGGCTATTTTAATCTGGAGATTTTACGAACCTATCAAAAAGGACAGGATTACATTATTCTGGGCAAAAAAAATTGATTGATTTATATACTCCAATTATGGTATTTTCAATTTGAATGAATGGTATAAATTCATTATCTTTGCAACTCTTTTTTCAGGCTTTATTTACTTAAAGCTTAATCGAAAACAATGAATATCAGCTTACTTACAAGATGGCAAAAGAAATAAAAGAATTAACTTCAAGAAGCGAAAACTATTCGCAATGGTACAATGATCTGGTAATCAAAGCCGATTTAGCCGAGAACTCGGCAGTGAGAGGTTGTATGGTAATCAAACCCTATGGTTATGCCATATGGGAAAAGATTCAGGCTGAACTGGATCGCATGTTCAAGGAAACCGGTCACGTGAATGCTTATTTCCCTCTTTTCATTCCCAAATCATTTTTGAGCAAAGAAGCTGATCATGTGGAAGGTTTTGCAAAAGAATGCGCTGTTGTTACACATTACAGATTAAAAAACAGTCCTGATGGAAAAGGTTTGATCGTTGATCCCGAAGCTAAATTAGAAGAAGAACTGATAGTACGTCCAACATCCGAAACCATCATCTGGAGCACATATAAGAACTGGATTCAATCCTACCGCGACCTGCCGCTGTTATGCAACCAATGGGCCAATGTTGTCCGCTGGGAGATGCGTACACGCCTGTTTCTGCGTACAGCAGAGTTTTTGTGGCAGGAAGGTCACACCGCTCATGCCACTGAGGCAGAAGCAATAGAGGAAGCAGTTAAAATGATGAATGTGTATGCCGAATTTGCCGAAAACTTTATGAGTGTACCGGTACTGAAAGGAACAAAATCGGCCAACGAAAGGTTTGCCGGTGCATTGGACACCTATTGTATTGAAGCACTTATGCAGGATGGAAAAGCTTTACAGGCAGGTACTTCTCACTTCTTAGGTCAGAATTTTGCCAAAGCTTTTGATGTGACCTTTGTTGACAAAAACAACAAACAAGATTATGTATGGGCAACTTCATGGGGTGTTTCAACCCGTTTGATGGGTGCGTTAATTATGAC
>JAYFPP010000027.1:0-46780 GCA_034927635.1 Paludibacter sp. | reverse complement strand
TTGTCCTCAGCCAATCCTTTGATGACCACATCACTCAGATTAACTCCCGATACTTTTTTGTTGGTACTGTAATAAAGCATATAATTATATAAATTCTATTTTTCCATTAAAAATAAATATTCATGATATTTTCCATCACTGTTGATCCATTCGTTGGTCCAACGCATATTTCCCATCACGTTCTTCTTATAATCTATCTCGATTGCTTTCAGCAACTTGCCGGATGCCGAAATGATATCGCTCAGCTCCTCTTTTGTTGCCTTGCCTCCGGAACTATAGGAAAGCAAAATATAACGTGCATCAGTACTTTCGATCAATTTACGAAGGGCTTCCAACGCAATGAACTTATTATTTTCATCCTTTTTGAAAGATTCAAACTGGGAAACTGCCTTGTTGTCGCGCGTATCTTCTCTCCTGTTGGCCTTACCAAACAACTCGGCCTGATCGTTTTTAATAACGGTAGTCCAGAAATGATAGTAGGACTGATACCTCACGCGGCTCGACGGCATTTTCTCATTGTTAGATCCATAGGGCGGATCAAAATACACAAAATCATAGGATTTTCCATCGATAGCATCAAACACATCTCCACGCATCACCTGATTGTTACCTGATAACTGATATCGGTTGGGCAATTTCAACAACAAATCATTGTTGGATCTCGGCGACCAATCCGATAAATATGCCGCAAAATGTCCTAAAGTACTATCGACCTTATCCAGCGCTATCAACAGACTGGTAAGGATAACACATTTATCTTCCCACGAGATATGCAATTGATCAATTGCGCACCTGATGGCATCTAATTTTTGTGTATTTTTTCGCTGAAAAGGTTTTTTCACCAACGCGCTTTCAACACCATAATTTTCTGTAAACCAACCATCATAGCCTTTCAGGGAATTCAATTCATCAATGATTTCCTGATAGAACAGAGGTGATTTATCGGCTTTCAGATAGCAATTGGCAAACACTTCCGACCAAACTGCCAAATCGTTTGCTGTTGTATCATAGCCTAATTGAGCAAATGCCTGCGACACCCTCGTTGTTCCGCTGAACCCGTCGAGTACCGTCCTGATGCCTTGTAATTCAGCTGTTATTTGAACGATATAAGGAATAATTTTCAACTTGGAACCGGCATATTTGATTCCCTGCGTTGTAATTGTTTCCCTAACTCTCATTTAAATCTATCTTTTTATCAAAGTTTGCATAAATTCCATGCCTCTCAGCAAGCCATAACTACCATCCCGACAAGCATCTTCGTCATACACCTGTACATCATCGCCTTTTTCTCCCGGACGATAAACAATGAATGGCACAGGATCCAGCGTATGAGTTCTCAGGGCACAGGGAGTCGGATGATCCGGAAGAATCGCTATGGTCACCGGTTCATCCCAGTCCGCAACCGCTTCAAAAATCGGCTTAACAATCCTTTGATCAAGGTATTCAATAGTTTTTACTTTCAATTCCACATCGCCTTCATGTCCGGCTTCATCACTGGCTTCTATGTGCAAATACACAAAATCATCTGTTTTCAATGCTTCGATAGCTGCCTGCGCCTTTCCTTCATAATTAGTATTATAAAGTCCGGTCATCCCTTCCACCTGAATCACTTTAAGTCCGGCATACACCCCAATACCACGGATCAAATCCACGGCAGAAATTACAGAACCGCTTTTTAATCCGTATAAATCAAGTAAAGTTTTCATTGCAGGTTTATAACCAGGCGACCATGGCCATATGCTGTTAGCTTTATCTTTTCCTACCGCTGCCCGTTTCAGGTTCACCGGATGATTCTCAAGCAGTGTCTGTGAACGCAGAATTAAATCATTCAGCACATTTGATGTTTCTATAGCCTCAGCAGCAGTCGCTTTTATCATCACATCGGCAAATGGAGTTCCCGGCACATCGTGCGGTGGCGTACATTTCAATTGTTTTTTACCACCTTTCATTTTCAAAAGATGTCGATATGACACTCCCGGATAAAAGCTGATGACTTCGTTGCCCAGTTCTTTTTGCAAAAATTGCATCAGTTCTTCAGCTTCCTCATTGCTGATATGTCCGGCAGAATGATTCTTTATCTTCCCGTTCTCGATGCAGATAAGGTTACAGCGCATGGCCATCTCCCCCTCTTCTATCGTAACACCCATACTTGCAGCCTCCAGAGAACCTCTTCCCTCAAACACTTTCGGCACATCATAGCCCATCACGCTCATGTTGGCGATTTCACTTCCGGGGGCAAAACCCGGAGGGATGGTATCCAACAGACCACAACGTCCCAGTGCTGCAATTTTATCAATGGTTGGTTTGTTTGCTGCCTGCAAACAGGTTTTATTTCCTAATGAAGCAATGGGTTCATCCGACATCCCATCGCCAAGTATAATTATGTATTTCATATCTTAAGCTTCCCTTCTCTTTCTATTGATAAGGGTTATTCATTTTTTTCAGAATTGTACTTTGAGTTTCTACAAAAAATCTTTATACAATGGTAGCGCTTCCTCAAACTTATGAACCGCCTCTTCCATAGTAGTATAACTTTCACCGCCGGAAGCATTCAGATGACCGCCACCGTTGAAAATATCTGCAGAAAATTTATTAGTAGGGAAAGTTCCCTGTGAACGAAGCGATATCTTAATTTTATTTGCATCTTCCCTCATGAACACAGAGAAATTAACACCTGAAATCGACAAAGGAATATTCACAAAACCCTCAGAATCACCGTTCTGAAAATTAAACTCTTCCATCTCTTTGGACGAAAGCGTAATCAGCGCTGCTTTATACTCAGGATAAACCTTCATCTTGTGATACAAACAATATCCCATCAGTCGCAACCGATGTTCCGAATATGTATTGAAAACTTTGCGATATATATCATCTTTATCGACACCGATTTTTATTAGTTCCGAAATAATGGTATAGATTTCATGATTGTTGGAATTGTAAGTAAACCCACCGGTATCCGACATCATCCCTGTATATATACACTCTGCACAGGCAAGGTTGATTTTCGAGAAATCGCCCAAACGGCAAATCATTCTGAAAATCAACTCACTGGTTGAAGATATCTCAGGATAGGAAATAACTGTTTTGGCAAAATCTCCCGGATGAAGGTGATGGTCTACCATAATCTTATTTGCAGGAGCATTCAACATCAGATCCGACATTTCCCCTAAACGACTTAAAACATTAAAATCCAGTGCAAAAATCAGGTCAGCGCCATTTAATTTTTCTTCAGCAACCTGAGGTGTGAATTCGCAGACAACCACATTTTCCGCTCCGGGCATCCATGTATAGAAATCAGGAAAGGGGGTAGGCACAATCACAACCGGCTCTTTTTCAAGCGTCATAAGGTAATGCCACAAACCCAACGATGCACCCATTGCATCCCCATCCGGCCCGACATGCACAACGATAGCGATTTTCTCTGCTTCATTAATAGCATCTTTTGCCTTATGAATCAAGTCTTCTGCAATAATTTTTGAGATCATAGATCATGTTTTAGTACGAGCGCAAAAATAACAAAAATTTATGACATAAAGTCAGAGTCACTGTGGTTTAAAATCATAAATGTAAGCTCCTTCTGCTGAAACAGCATAAAATTGAATATTTCTTTTCCTGCAACTCTCTCTTAGTTTTTCTACATACCACGTAGAAATCGTCTGATCTACCACACATAATTCCGGCTCAACACAAGTAAAAAGTTCTTCTGAACGGGGTTTAAGAGAATTACCAATAATTAACAAATCTACTTTTAGTGGACGTTCCGACTGCTTGCGATGCAGTAAATTATCCTGTAAAATCAGGCATCTTTTTCCCATAAACTGTTTAAAACAACTACCATTCAGCATCTTAAAATCCGGAGAATACAATTTCCTGCTTCTCCAAAATCTACCGGCTGTAAGTTTAGCTGCAACACTATCAGTGGTCATTAGCTGATGATATTTTCCTGAAATAAAATTGATATGGGTTTGCTTTCGATCGGCATACACGACAATCTGATCTTTTTGTAAAGTCTGAAAATGTAACACCATATCCGTAATCATAAATAACAGGAAGCAAAAAAGGCAAGCACTTAACGACCCGAATTTCTTATTCTCAAAATAAAACGATGCCAGTAGGAGTGAGATAAATAGCAACAACATCTGCCAGGCATTGATATGAAATATGGATATTGCATGAGGCAAATCGTGTATCCACGATACCGACCAGTTCAACAACCAGAGCAAATATTTCAACAAAAAAGCGAGACCCACCTTTACCCACATTATCCACGAAAAGAACAAAAAAGCTACTGAAAAATAGATGATCAGACTTGATAAAGGGATGGCAAGATAATTTGAAAACAGAAAATAATTGGGAAACTGGCTAAAATAATACAATGCCAGCGGCAAGGTTCCGAGTTGTGCTGCCAATGAAACGGCAGTGAGATCCCACAACCAGCTTAAAGGTTTATTCTTCACATAAACCAACGAAGAAATTTTAGGTTGAAAATAAACTATACTGATGACAGCCAGATAACTTAACTGAAATCCTACATCAAATAAATAATCAGGAAAGAAAAGCAAAATGAAAAATGCCGAGACTGATATCGTATTGTAAATCTGCGATTTTCGTCCTATAGCAGCACCAATAGCTACCAATGAAAACATAGTAGCAGAACGAATCACAGATGGGGGAAGTCCGGTTATAAAAGCATAAATCCATAAAAAGCCAACGATAAAAACCGTATTCAGAATTTTCCATTTCGGATCTCTGAATATCCGGGAGAGGATGAAATTCAGGATGATGTAAATTACACCGACATGCAATCCGCTTACAGAAAGAATATGTGTAGCACCGGAAAAGCTGTAATCCTCTCTCACTTCCTTATCTATATCATCCTGATACCCCAATGTCAATGCCGAAAGTACTGCAAACTGATCTTTCTCCAAATCAACGGAACTGTATAACTCCAGCAACTTATTACGCGATGCTTCCGCCAAAGATTTCAGAGAAAATCTATTGATATGTGATATTCGTTTCCAGTTACCGGAATTTACATAAGCGGTAACAGTTATTCCTTTTCTTTTAAGATATGTCGCATAATCAAAACCTTCAGGATTCAACGCCTTTGATGGTTCCTGAAAAGTTGTGCGCAACATCAGTATATCGCCTTTTTTCAGATGCAGAGAAAGACTGTCTTTGGCAAAATAAATCAATGAAGGTGAGGCTATTTTTACCATTTGCACACCATCATAAAACCTATTGACCCGTACACGGCAAGACACAGATTTGGGTTTTTCAACCGGCGACTCCATCACTTCAATCCTGAATATCCCTGAAGTTTCGGGAGAGACAAAAGCAGCCTCTTTTGCTTTATAACCCGCAACAAAATATCCGGCTAGAAACAACAACAAAGTTATGCCCGACCCAAAAAGCCATCTATAAAGGTAGACATGACGGGATTTAGTAAGTAACAAAGAAGACAATATAAAAATAACAGCGCTTATCAGAATGATAAACTTTGTCAGGAGGTACAATTCCAGGTACTGAAACACAACAATGCCACATACCAATGAAACCAACAACCTGAAGAACGGAGTACGTTGCAGGAAGTCCATAAACAAAACAGATTAAAAAGGTTTTTTTTCGACGGTAGACAGGAAACTGCAGACAGTCAACGGTCAACGGTCATCTGTCTTCAAGCAAACGACGAATCATCCCCACCGGATCAGCGGCTTTAAAAACAGAACTACCGGCCACCAGCACATTAGCGCCATGAGCATAAAGATTTGCCGCATTTTCGGGACCAACACCGCCATCCACCTGAATCATACAATTTGGATTCAACTCATCCACCAGATTCTTCAATTCATCTAATCGCGTGTAACTTTCCTCAATAAATTTTTGTCCGCCATAGCCTGCAAAAACCGACATCAGCAGCACCATGTCTACTTTATCAACATAAGGCTTCAATGCTGCAACCGGTACATCCGGATTGATTGTAATCCCGACTTTAATTCCTTCCTTACGGATCAAATCAATCACTTCCTGCGGATTTTCCGCAGCTTCAAAATGAAAAGTCAGCATTTGTGCCCCTGCATCAGCAAAGCGTTTTACATATTTCTCGGGATGCACGATCATAATGTGCACATCCATGAATTTATTACAGTGTTTTTTTATTGCCTCCATCACCGGAAATCCAAAAGATATATTGGGTACAAAAACGCCATCCATAACATCAATATGAATCCAATCCGCATCACTTTGGTTGATCATTTCACAAGCAGCTTTCAGATTACTGAAATCAGCAGCTAATATTGAAGGGGAAATTATTTTTTGCATTGTATGTATTGATTAATTATTTAACCACATAGGTCATATATAGTGATAAGTGATGAGTTGTTGGTTGTAATATCATATATGTACTTATGTGACTACTATGGTTAAAAAAATACTATTTGTTGCAGACAAAAATAATAAAAAAAGACTCCCGATTCTCCGGAAGTCTTTTTTTTAACTTAGATTCATTTCGATGAACTGATTTTCACTTATTTTTTGCACCCTGTAGTTGGCAGCGAACTGCATAATTCTTTGAATGGTAATTTCTGATGGTTGCATGCTTGTTTTGCAGTCCTCTGACTGCTTTTGTGAGATTTGTAAATCAGTTTTGTTTAACGGAGTAACAGTTTCCTGCATAGGCAATAGTATTTATTTTTTGTTTCTGAATAATAAACGCATGCTGGTGAGAAAAATTATATTTATGAGAAAAAACTTTATTAAAAATACAGATTTACACATTTTGCCCTGTGCAAAAGATACAATTAACGTACATTTTTCCTGTTTTCAAAAGAACTTTGTTTTAATAGCTTTGTTTAATTGGTAATTTTCAATTTAAAAAAAACGATTCATGAAACATATTTTTATAACTATTACTGCCATTTTTCTTTGCATTTCGGCGACAGCTCAAAAAACAACCGACGCCAATATTGTCGGCGACGTAAAAGATTCAAATACAGGTCAACATATCCCCTACATCAATGTAACGGTAAACAACACAGTACTGGGCACCACGACTGACGGCACGGGACATTATTATCTGAAAAATATGCCGGCAGGCAAATTAACATTGAAAGTCAGCGGCGTAGGATTCAAAACCGTGGAAAAAGAAGTAATTACTGAAGTAGGGAAAACTATCGAGATAAACTTTTTAACACAGGAAAGTTCTTTGTCACTCAACGAAGTGGTGGTGAGCGCCAACCGTAACGAAACGAACCGCAAAGACGCTTCAGTGGTCGTGGGAATTGTCAATCCTAAACTCTTTGCAGCCACCAACTCTGTTTGTCTGGCCGATGGTTTGAATTTTCAACCTGGTGTACGTGTGGAAAACAATTGCAATAACTGTGGATTTACGCAGGTCCGCATCAATGGACTAGAAGGGCCATACTCTCAAATTTTGATTGATAGCCGGCCGGTGTTCAGCGCTTTATCGGGAGTCTACGGACTCGAACAAATTCCGGTGAACATGATCGAACGGGTGGAAATCGTCCGTGGCGGTGGATCAGCTCTCTATGGTTCAAATGCCATTGCCGGAACCATCAACATCATCACTAAAGAAGCCCTGAACAATTCATTCTCTGCAGGTTATAACTACGAGTTAATTGGCGGCAACACGCCCGACAATGTTGTCAACCTGAATACCTCCATCGTTTCCGACGACAATAAAGCCGGAATGTATCTTTACGGAGCTTACAGGAACCGTTTGCCATACGACTTCAATGGTGATGGTTTCTCGGAAGTGACCAAACTGATCAATCACACGATGGGGATGCGATCATTTTATCGCTTAGGCTCGCAAAGCAAAATCACCCTTGAATATCACAATATTCATGAATTTCGCCGGGGCGGAAATGATTTCGATCTACAACCACACGAAACAGATATTACCGAGCAACTGGAGCACGAAACCAACGGCGGCGGGCTGGCATACAACTGGTACAGTCCCGATAGCAAACATAAACTGAATGCATATACCTCGGTACAAAATGTTTTTCGTAAAAGTTATTATGGCACCGGAGAAGACCTCAACGCCTATGGTCGCACCGATAATCTGACAGCGATCATGGGAGCGCAATATATCCGCAGCTTTGAAGAACTATTGTTTATGCCTTCGGAACTAATAGTCGGCGGTGAATATCAGCATGATGATCTCCATGATCAGATACCCGGATACAACAGAAATCTGGAGCAATCCACCAGAACAATAGGATTTTTCGCACAAAACGAATGGAAAAACAGTCGGGGGAATATTTTACTCGGAGGAAGAATAGATAAGCATAATTTGCTGGATAAGATGGTGTTCAGTCCGCGCATCACCCTGAAATACAATTTCACGTCCGAGCTCAACTGGCGAGGTTCCTATTCGGCCGGGTTCCGTGCACCACAGGCCTTTGACGAAGATCTGCATATTGATGCTGTTGCAGGCGTCATGAAGTTGATTGAACTTGCCGATGATTTACGCCCGGAATATTCGCACAGTTTCAGCACATCACTCGATTATTATTTCAAAACAGGTAAAATGGAAGGGAACCTGCTTGCAGAAGGGTTTTACACAAGTATCAACGATATTTTTATTTTGGCCGAGACAGGGTTGAATAGCAACGGCAACATCATCATGGAGCGACGAAACGGCTCGGGGGCAAAAGTTACCGGCATCAACTTAGAAGGAAAGTTAGCTCCGTCAGCAAAAATGCAGTTGCAGTTTGGTTATACTTTGCAACAAAGTTTTTATAATGTAGCTGAGCGTTGGTCCGACGACATCAACGTGGCGGCTGAAAGAAAAATCCTCCGCACACCCAACAATTACGGATATTTTTCACTGTCGGTAAACCCCGCAAAGCAATTCCTCATTTCTGCAACAGGGACTTATACCGGCAGCATGCTTGCGCCTCACTTTGCAGGATATGTGGCTAACGACAGACTGGAAACCATACCGACATTCTTTGATGTCAACTTAAAGGCAAGTTACGATTTTAAACTGAACGGTGTGAATATGCAAATGAATGGTGGAATGAAAAATATCCTTAACAGCTACCAAAACGATTTAGATCAGGGAGCTTTACGCGATGCCGGATATGTGTACGGTCCGGGGATGCCACGAACAATTTTTATCGGGTTGAAATTTAGTAGCCTTGGCTTTTGATGACTGTTTTCTAAACGATAGAGTTTGTTTTTTTCACCATATAAGTCATATAAGCCATATAAGTTATTGGTACGTATCTGATACATTTAAATTAATATCGGATGTTTTGCCAATTTCTTATGTGGCTTATATGACTTATATGGTGAAAAAAACAAAACCTAAGGGCAAATCAATACCTTGCCTCAACAGCTTTCCAGTCAATGATATTCCACAAGGCATTCAAATGGTCGGGCCTGCGGTTCTGGTAATCTAAGTAGTACGCGTGTTCCCATACATCAAATCCCAACAATGGAACAAGTCCTTTGGTTACAGGGTTACCGCCGTTTGGTTCTTTTTGGATCGTCAGTTTTCCACTGGCATCCTTTGCCAGCCATGCCCATCCTGAACCGAATACCGAAACCGCAGCCGCGTTAAATTCTTTTTTGAAATTTTCAAAATCACCAAACTCACGGTTAATTGCTTCGGCTAATTTACCGGAAGGAGCACCACCACCGTTAGGCGAAAATGAAAGGAAATAGATGTTGTGGTTCAGCGCCTGGCCGGCATTGTTAAACAACGGGCCATCGCTATCTTTCACTATATCCACCAATTCCATGTTCTCATATTTCGTACCTGCAATGAGGTTATTCAGGTTGGTAATATAGGTCTGAAAGTGCTTTCCATAATGCAATTCAACAGTTTGTTTGCCAATTACAGGTTCCAAAGCGCCTGTTTCGTACGGTAATGTTGGAAGTTCAAATTTCATGATAAATATATTTTAAATGTTACAATAATGCTTTGTGTAACTTTTAAACACACTGTTGAGGGCTTAAGTTTTGTAGAAAAAATCAATAAGGATATTGATGGTTTCTATGATTGTTTTTTGGGGGATTATGTGTCTCTTTTACAACTGATGAAGATATGAATAGTTTTATCATACGGTCAGTGGGATATTTTCTGTTGATATTTTTACCCTAAAAAAGATTCAGGCACACATCTTTTAAAAAATATGTGATGGAATGTTAATTTATCAATTATATTTTTTACATTTGCAACGAGAATAATTCAAAAAAACGCAAAACAAAAATAAATAAACAACCAAAAACAACTAATAAAATGAAAAGAAAACATTTATTAATTTCACTAACACTTTCTGTTAGTGTCAGTCTATTTTCCCTACCTACAAATTACATAGGATTATGGCCATTTGATGGAGATGTAAAGGATTACAGTGGAAATAACCTTAATGGTAGTGTAAATGGAAATACCGTTTATGTTCCGGGTAAATCTGGACAAGCAATTAGCTTAAATGGGAATAGTTATGTTAATATGGGCGATATTTCCACTTTAAATATTGCAAATAGTGAATTTTCAATAGCAGTATGGATAAAAACAACCAGTGATACTGTCTGGCAATGCGTAATTAGCAAGTTTAACTCATCTACCGGTTACCCCGTAGGCGGTTATTTACTGGAAACTGGGAGAACTGCGGGGAATATAAGATTTCAATTAGGAATAAGTTCTCCTAACATGGTAACAATTGAAGCTCCAGCAAATTATTATGATGATGAGTGGCATCAGATAGTTATAACCCGCACGGCAGACATTATTAAAATGTATTTTGATGGTTCTGTTATCAGTAGCGGTTCTTGCACTGGAATGATTTTCCCAAACACCAATCTGCCTTTTTCAGTTGGATATTTTTTTCAGAGAAGTGATAATTATTTCATTGGATCTATCGATGACATAAAAATTTGCAATCAAGCTTTAAGTGAATCGGAAATCTCTTCAATATACAATGAGAATGACACAAACATATGGAAAAAAGATGGCAACAATATTTATTTTAACGAAGGATATGTAGGTATTGGAACACCTACTCCAAGTTCATGTTTAGATATTGTAACAAAAAGTCCGTTTAACAATGCAAGTATTGCTTTAAATACACTTGACGGGGCTGGTCAGAAATATGTTATTGCTGCAACCAGTAATAACAATAATAATGGTCAGGGATTTGTAATAAAGGATTTGACAACTAATATTGCAAGATTAAAAATTAATAGTAACGGTTATGTTGGTTTTGGTACAATTGACCCAAGTTCACCTTTAGATATTGAGACAAAAGCTCCTGCAACCAATGCCTGCATTGAATTAAATGCACTTGACGGTACAGGTCAAAAGTACATTATTGCCTCAAACAGCAACAACAACACTGATGGTCAGGGATTTGCCATAAAAGATATGAAAACAAACACTACCCGGCTAAAAATTAACAGTAACGGTTTTGTTGGTATTGGCACAACCGACCCAACTTCCCCTTTGGACATTGAGACAAAAAGTCCGGCAAACAATGCAAGTATTGAGTTAAATACTCTTGACGGGAATGGTCAAAGATATGTTATTGCCTCAACCAGTAATAACAACAATAATGGCCAGGGATTTATAATTAAAGATATTACAAATAATACTACACGATTAAAAATTAACAGTAACGGGAATGTAGGTATTGGTACACTTGACCCAAGTGAAAAGCTGGAAGTTGACGGCAATATTTTTATTAAAGAAAATAATGCGCTGATACTCTCATCACCTAATGGTACAAAATTTAAAATCACTGTTGACGATAATGGCAATTTGACTACATCTCAAATAACTTCTACTCAATCGGTGAAGTTTGATTGTGATGTTACAATTTTCCCCAACCCAACTGACAATCAAATAACAGTAAAAATTAATCAACAAGATATTATACATATTGATGCTGAAATTTATACTTTAACTGGCAAAATGATTTACATGAAGAGCTATAGCTCAAATTCTTTTCAAATTAACACAAGCGACTTGTCCTTAGGTGCATATATATTAAAGCTCAAAGACTCTACCGGAAACCTTATAAGGGCAGATAAATTTATCAAGCAATAATTTGAGAGTCCTTTATTAATAATAACAAACTACCCTGTCAGGAAAATTGACAGGGTAGTTTGATATTAAGGAGTATTTCTAAAAAAACAGATTAGTTATTTACACCATATTTCCTTTTTATTTCATCTCCAGATACACATCTTTCTCCTGCGCCAGTTTCCGCATATTCAGCAGTGCATATCGCATTCTACCTAAAGCAGTATTGATACTGACATCTGTTTTTTCTGCAATTTCCTTGAAACTTAAATCTTCGAAGAAACGCATGCGCACCACTTCCTGTTGAACGGGAGGGAGATAATCCACCATTTTTACTACATCGCTCAGAACTTGTTCGTTCGACATAATATCTTCGATACTGAGATCGGAAAGTTTGGTGTTATTTGTGATTTCATAATCATAACCATCTGCCGAAATGGTATTCTCGTTTTTTTCCTTACGGAAAAAATCAATGATCAGGTTATGGGCAATCCTGTTGATCCAACTGAGAAACCTGCCACTTTCAAAGTAGCGACCTTGCTGAATCGTCATAATAGCTTTTATGAACGTGTCCTGAAATATATCTTCGGTGAGTTCTTTATCACGCACAATCTGAAAGATATAATAATAAACCTTCGACTTGTAACGTGTTAATAAAACTTCAAATGCCGCATTGTTTCCTTCCTCATATAACTTAACCAGAATATCGTCGGTTAATTGATTCAGTGTATTCATTACTGCTTAATTTTAGGGATTTAAGCGTAATTTTTTGCTATAGGCAAATGAGTTTAGAGTGTTAGTAAAAATATTGTTAGGACTGCAAATATATGTATTTGTTTTCAAACCACAAAAAAACTTTCATAAAATATGCTAACAAACAGCTTTTTCAACTAAAAACAGTCCTAAAAACAAATGTTCACTATGTGACTAATCTGGTTAAAATTATCTTATATTGTCATAACTATTCAATATACAACACCAGCCCTTTCAGATACTCCCCTTCGGGGTGATAGATATTCACGGGATGATCGGCGGGTTGTGAAAGTTGATGCAGGATACGTACATTCCTGCCGGTTTCTGCTGCTGCACTGAATACCGCAAGCCTGAACTGTTCTCTGGTGACTACCTGCGAGCAGGAGAAAGTAAACAGGATGCCTCCGGGTTTGATTTGTTCAATACCTTTTGCATTTAATCTTTTATATCCTTTCAGCGCATTTCTCAACGCATCGCGGTGCTTTGCAAATGCAGGCGGATCAAGCACTACCAAATCATACTTTTGCTGATTGGCATTTAAATATTTAAAGGCATCTTCAGCAAATGAGGCGTGGCGGGTATCACCAGGGAAGTTAAGCGTTATATTTCTGTCAGTAAGCTCAATGGCTTTTGCCGAACTGTCAACCGAATGCACCAGCTTAGCTCCTCCCCGCATGGCATACACCGAGAATCCTCCGGTATAGCAAAACATGTTCAGTACATTTTTATCTTTTGAATATATCTCCAGCAATGCCCTGTTTTCACGTTGATCTACAAAAAAACCGGTCTTTTGTCCGCGCAACCAATCCACCTGAAATTTCAATCCGTTCTCCAGCGCCAAATACGCTTTTGTCTCTTTTCCGATCAGGTAGCCATCTTCAGGTTCAACAGGCGCTTTAAACGGCAGGGTAGTTTCCGACTTATAATACACGTTTTGCACACCGGGAATGTGTTTCACTATCGCTTCTGCCAATGTCTGGCGAATCAGGTGCATCCCAACAGAATGTGCCTGCATCACAGCGGTATCGTCATAAACATCAACTATCAAACCGGGCAGGGCATCTCCCTCACCATGTATCAGTCGATAGGTGTTGTTATTCACGTTAATCAACCCGATGATTTGTCGCATACGATAAGCACTTGCTACTTTTTCGTACCAGAATTGTGCATCGACAGGGACCTGAGTAAAAGTAACAACACGCACAGCGATGCTTCCAATCTGATAATGTCCGATGGCCAGAAAGCTTTTGTCAGAAGCGTACACCTCCACTAACTCCCCTTCCGACGGCTTACCGTCTATATACTGAATAGCACCTGAGAACACCCAGGGGTGAAAGCGTTGCAGACTTTCTTCTTTTTTCGGCTTAAGGAATATTTTTATCATTGAGTTATGTTGTTATCCACAGCCTGAAGGCCGGGGCCGGATGCTTCAGTGACCTGCATGATCAAAAGATCAATATCTTTTTTTGTTAGTTTTTTTTCTTTCATCAGCGCTTTATAGATGATGAGTGCTGCCCATGCATCGGTTGCCGCATAACGTTGTTGTTGATCGGTAAGCACCTGACTCTCCCAATTGGTTAGCCGCTGACTTTTTGAAATTTTCTGATGGAAGACTATGGCAAATATCTTTTGCAAACCCAATTCCAGTATCCCGTAACTCTTCACAATCGATTGCAAATCAACTATATTATCGGGTCTAAAAGTGTGATGTTTATTCAGGGCTGCAAAATCATCTTTCAATGCCAAACCGACCTTCTTTATGGATGTATCCGACAAAAAATCACCTAATTCTTTCGGAAAAGGAATCATATTAAGTCTGAACAGGAAACAATGATCTACCGTTGAAACTTGGAGTAATGCAACTTTGTGCAACATTCCTTTTTTGAATGAAGGCTTAGTCTCAGTATCAATGCCTACAATCTTCTGTTTGTTCAGTATAACAATTGCTTCATGTACCTTACTAATATCGTCTACAATGGTAATCCTACCGTCAAACAGTGTAACAGGTAAGGTATTTACTTCCTCTTTGCTTATCTTAGGCTTAAACATCTTACAAATAAGGATTTATATCTTCATCATCCTCTCTGAGATAACCGAGAAAGGTATTCTTATCCAACTTTCCTGTTGGCAACTCCTGATCCCCCTGACTTTCAATACCAACACCCCCGCTATATCTGATATTATGTAGCGCACGCAAAGCATTTAGTGCTTTTTGGCCCCAATGTTCTCCGAAGGTTTCCAGGCAAGTGACCAGAGCGTCGTTCATCACATCGGTATCAGCCAACTGATAATTAGCAGCAAAATCTTTAAGTTCCTGATAAACATCAGTTAAGTTTTCTGAGATGAATGCCGCAATAGGTGTATCGCTCAGCGACATATCAGGGTGAAAGGTTTCCAGATAAGAGTCTTTTTCTCCCAGTAATAATTCAAGCTGTCCCTTCACATCATTATAATCTTCTTCAGAGACAAACCGCTCGGTCATGTCTTCATAGACGCGCTCGGGTATCTCCAGCACAGCCGCTTTCAAATATAATAATGCCAGTATTTTTGCCCCTTTCGAAACAAACTCCTCACGACTTAAATCAGTGGCATGTTCCAAAAAGAGACAAGTTTCCGCAGCAACAGTTACAAAATCAATTACCTGCGGCGAATATACTATGTGATCGGGAAGATTATCTATTTCCATTGCTGATAAATTACGGGATACAAAAGTAAATAAAATATCGCGCTATTGAAAATTAATCGATTGGCTTTAAACATTTTTTCACTCAGCATTGTTATATGCATAGAAAGTTCTACCTCAAAATACCGGTATTATGGAAGAAAAAATTGTAAGATTAAAGAATTACGAAAGAATGGAAGAGGCGATGCTTGATCAATCGGTTTTAGCTGAGAATAAGATTTCAAGCACGATTAATAAATCACCCAGTGCCGATATACTTCCGATGCTTTCCGACATGGACGAAGGAATCGCTCTTATGGTTTTTGATAAAGATATAGATAATGCTTGGGAAATACTGAAAGAATATCATCAATACGATGAATGATTCTTTAAAAAGTCTAAATCAACCCAAGAATTTCGTTTAAGGGTTTCATAACAAAGTCCCGTTCCTTCATCTGAGGGTGCGGGATTTTCAATTCGGGCAAATCAAGTATTATATCTTCATAAAGCAAAATGTCAATATCGATGATTCTGTCAGCATATACTCCTTTAACAGATTTATACGTTCTGCCCATCCCTTTTTCAACTTCCTGAAGCTGACGCAATAACTCCAATGGGTCAAGATCCGTTTCAATCAACACAACAACATTTACAAAATCATTTTCCGACTTAAATCCCTGTGGTTTTGATGTATAATAAGAAGATTGTTGCAACACTTCACCTGCTTTTCGTGAAATTTGATGAATTGCGTGGTCGATATTTTCTTTTTTATCTCCCAAATTACTTCCTAGTCCTAAAAACACTTTCATAATTCACTCAATTCAAGCCAACGCATTGTTTTTTCATCAATCAAATCATTCAGTTCAGCAAAAAGTTTTGAAGCAACCATTATTTCATCACTACTTAATTCTCCTGAAGAAAGGGCTGTTTCAACTTTCAACTTTTCTGTCTCCAAAGCAGGGATTTCCTTTTCCAACAATTCAAATTCCTGTTTTTCTTTGAAACTCATTTTACGTTTGGAAGTGTCAGGCTGCTTTTCTGAGACAATATTTTGCGTCTCTACTGACACTTTTCGCTTTTCGCTATTCGTTATTCGCTCTTCGCTAACCGCCTCCCAATCCCTGAAATCGGAATAATTTCCGGGAAAATCCTTGATTTCGGCATTACCTTTAAAAACCAGCAGATGATCTACAACCTTGTCCATGAAATAACGGTCGTGACTTACCACAATTACGCAACCCTTAAAAGATTGAAGATATTCCTCCAGAATGTTCAGGGTAACGATATCCAGGTCGTTTGTCGGCTCATCCAACACCAGAAAATTAGGATTCCGCATGAGCACAGTACAGAGATGCAACCTTCGTTTCTCCCCACCACTTAACTTGTACACATAATTGTACTGGGTTTCAGGTGTAAAAAGAAAATGTTGCAGGAATTGGGAAGCAGACATTTTTTTTCCATTCCCCAAATGTACCTCTTCAGCAATATCCCTCACCACATCAACGACTTTCATTTGCTCATCAAACGCCAGTCCATCCTGACTATAATAACCGAAAACAACCGTTTCACCTACATCAAAAGAGCCGCTATCGGGTTTCACTTCTCCAAGTAACATTTTCAGGAAAGTCGTTTTTCCAGTACCATTTTTCCCTATGATTCCCATTTTTTCGTAACGGGCAAAATTATAATAGAACTGATCCAGTATCTTCAAATCGCCATAGGCTTTGGAGATGTATTTTGCTTCAAATATTTTGGACCCCAGATAGGATGCCTTTACATCTAATTGCACTTTATCATTATTGAAGCGCAACTTTGCCCGCTCCTCAATGTTCTGAAAACGGTCGATACGGGACTTAGCCTTGGTAGCTCTTGCCTGCGGTTGTCGTCGCATCCACTCCAGTTCTTTTCGGTACAGATTGACCGTTCTTTCTGTTTCTGCACTAAAAGCATCTAAGCGTTCTTCCCTCTTTTCTAAATAATAACTGTAATTTCCAGAGTACTGAAACAGCTTTTGCTGATCAAGTTCTATAATATCAGTGCACACTCTATCAAGAAAGTACCGGTCATGCGTCACCATCAGCAACGCCATGGAAGATCGTTTCAGAAAATCCTCAAGCCACTCCACCATTTCCAGATCCAGGTGGTTGGTTGGTTCATCGAGTATAAGCAAATCAGGCTCACCAATCAACACATTCGCCAGAGCCACCCTTTTCAACTGGCCACCTGACAATTCTCCTATTTTCTGCTCAAAATTGGTGATTTTCAATTTCCCAAGCACCTGCTTGATCCGCGATTCATAGTCCCATGCGTTGTGCAAATCCATGCGACCCATGATTTCCGATAAATTATCATGATTGCCCGACAACATAGAATGTTCATACTCAGCAATGGTTCTTACCACCTCATTCTCCGATTGTAAACAGGCATCAATTACCGACAGTTCCTTAGGAAAATCGGGTGCTTGTTCCAGATAACTCACCCTCAAATCGCGGCGAAAAGAGATGGTACCATTGTCATAATCCTCCTTGCCGGAGATGATATTCAATAAAGTAGTTTTGCCGGTGCCATTTTTAGCAATCAATGCAATGCGCTGATTATCTGCTACTCCAAAAGAGATATTTTCGAAGAGCAGCTGATCACCAAATGATTTGGTAAGATTTTCTATCTGAAGGTAACTAATCATATATTTTTTAAAAATGCAAAGATACATTTTTATATCCCAAACTCCTTATTATAACAAGTCATCAAAAGATGAAAAAAATGTGTTAATTTGTGTTTTGCACCTACTCAAACCATCAAAAAACATTATCTTTGCCATAAGAGTTAAAAAATTAATTATCCACTGATGAAATAGAAATTCATCCAAAAAAAATTAAGAAATGGCATCAATAAAAGGAACTCAGACCGAAAAGAATCTATTGATTTCTTTTGCAGGAGAAAGTCAGGCGCGGATGCGTTACACTATGTTCGCAAGTCAGGCAAAAAAAGAAGGCTTTGAACAAATCGCAGGTGTTTTTTTAGAAACTGCAGAACAGGAAAAAGAACATGCAAAAAAGTTCTTCAAATACTTAGAAGGTGGCATGGTTGAGATAAATGCATCATACCCTGCAGGAATTGTAGGCACAACGGCTGAGAATTTACTCGCCGCAGCCATGGGAGAGCACGAAGAATGGTCGCACGACTATCCTATGTTTGCCGACATCGCTGAAAAAGAAGGATTCAAGGCCATTGCTGTATCATTCCGCAAGATTGCCGAAGTGGAAGCTGAGCACGAAAGACGTTATCGTCAGTTATTGGAAAGAGTGGAAGCCGGCAAATACTTCGAACGTGATGAAGAAATTGAATGGCAATGCCGCAACTGCGGTTATGTACACAAAGGTAAAAAAGCTCCTAACGCCTGTCCGGCTTGTAACCATGCCCAGGCATATTTCGAAGAAAAGAAAAACAATTACTAAAATTTGACAATTTGACTGAAACAACCGTTAATCATCACGAATAACGGTTGTTTCCTTTCTTCACTCATCACTTTCAGTTATTCGCTATTAGTTATTAATTATTCGCTTAAAAAAATGTCCGGCAAAATCATCCTCACCGAAGACGGCTCACATTCGCTTTTACAAAACGAACTGAATGAAACTTATCACTCCATCCACGGTGCCATACAGGAATCAAAGCATATCTTCATTGATGCCGGATTAAAAATGTGTACAAAAAATCCCATTCATATATTAGAGATTGGGTTCGGAACGGGACTGAATGCTTTTCTAACCCAACTCGAAACAGAATTGTCGGGTCAAAAAGTGCATTACACAGCTATTGAACTTTACCCATTATCAACAGCATCAGCAAGTTTACTGAATTATCCCGATTTGTTAGCTCCTAAAAAAAAAGATGTATTTTACCAATTGCATACTTCACCCTGGCAAAATCACATTCAACTTACCAATCTGTTTGAACTCTATAAAATCAAAGAAGATTATTCATCGATGACACTTACAGGCAGTTTCGACCTGATATATTTCGATGCATTTTCTCCTGAGAAACAACCTGAAATGTGGACAGAAGAAAGGTTCAGAATGATCTATCATTGCTGTAACCCCGGAGCCATCCTGACCACCTATTGCGCCAAGGGAAATGTGCGCAGGGCATTACAGTCGGCAGGATTTCTGGTGGAACGTATCCCCGGCCCCCCGGGAAAACGTGAAATACTACGGGCTAAGAAAATTTGAACCATAAAAGGAAGATAGTTGAGAGTTGAGAATTGAAAGTTGAAAATGAAGAATGACAACTGAATGTTGAAAAATTTTAACTCTCAACTTTCAATTCTCAACTCTCAACTATCTTCCTTTTATGGCGCAAAAAAATATTGCCGTTTAACAAATTATTATTATCTTTGCGCACCGAAAAAAAATGAAGGCAAGTCCATTGCGGCTTAAATTCTATTTATTAATCAATTTATAACACATTATCATGTATTTAACAGCTGAAAAAAAGCAGGAAATCTTTGGTAAATACGGCAAGTCTAACACTGACACCGGCTCACCTGAAGCCCAGATTGCATTGTTTTCGTTCCGTATTAATCATTTAACTGAGCATCTCAAGTTAAATAAAAAGGATTATAGTACTGAGCGCGCTTTGGTGACATTGGTAGGTAAACGTCGTCGTTTGTTGGATTATTTAAAAAACACCGAGATCGAACGTTACCGTGCTATCATCAAAGAGCTGGGAATCAGAAAGTAATTTCGTCCCAATCTCATAAAAAAGGCGTTTCAATTTTTTTGAGATGCCTTTTTTGTTAGAATTAGACTTTTAATAAATATTTACCACAAAAGGCAAAATAGTTGAGAGTTGAAAATTTCACTCATCATTCAGTTGTCATTCTCAACTTTCAACTTTCAACTCTCAACTATTTTGCCTTTTGTGGTTGTATTAGAATATTATATGGACACAAAGTTTAAAGTAACACCAATAAAACACATACTGAGTCTGTACATCTATCAGATTGGAATCAGTATATACGGACTGATGATTTTTTGTGCCGGATTATTTAATGAAAAAGCACGGAAACTGAAGAAAGGACAATCTGATGCCATAAAATCATTAAGAGAAAAAGTTCATGCGGATAAAAAATACATATGGTTTCATGCGGCATCGCTTGGAGAGTTTGAGCAAGGCAGGCCTGTAATAGAACAACTTAAAAAAGAAGACCCGGAGATAAAGATCTTGCTGACTTTCTTTTCTCCTTCAGGATACGAGATTCGGAAAAACTACAGTGGTGCAGATGTGATCTGTTACTTACCTTTGGATACAAGAACCAATGTAAATCTATTTATAAACACCATTCAAATTTCAAAGGCTATCTTTATCAAATATGAATTCTGGCCTAATTTTCTGATGGCATTGAAGAAAAACAATGTACCGGTTTATTCAATTTCTGCAATATTCCGGACGGAACAGGTGTTTTTTAAATGGTACGGCGGCTGGTATAAAAGTTTACTCAAGTCATTCCAACAAATTTTCGTACAGGACAATGATTCCTTACGTTTGCTTGAAAAAAACGGGATTAATAATGCTGTTGTAGCCGGCGATACCCGATTCGACAGGGTAAGCGATCTGGCGAAACAAGCTAAAAATATCCCGATTGTTGAAAGTTTTGTAAAAGGCTGTACAAAAGTAATTGTTGCAGGAAGCAGCTGGCCAAAAGATGAGGAGTTGTTGGTTCGTTATCTGAAAAGTCACGCTGACGTTAAGCTGATACTCGTGCCTCATGAAATTCACGAAACCCACATTGCCGGAATTATCAAACTGACGGGAGAAAATCACGTACGATACACTCAGACTGAAAGTAAAGATCTTGCACCCGAAAGATGTTTGATTGTCGACACTATAGGTCTATTATCTTCCATCTACCGATATGGACAGGTGGCTTATATTGGCGGAGGTTTCGGAGTCGGCATTCACAACACGCTTGAAGCAGCAGTATGGAATCTTCCTGTTGTTTTCGGCCCCAACTACCAACGATTCAGGGAGGCCCGCGAACTCATTGCTGAAGGTGGCGGATTTTCCATCAACAATTACGAAGAAGTTGAAGAAACGCTCAACAAACTTTTAGAAAACAACTCTCCCGGAAAGATTGCAGGGAACTATGTTTCTCAAAACTCAGGTGCCACTGATATAATTATCAATCAACTGAAGAAAAATATTTAACAAGACAAACTGCGCATAAATATTTATGTAAATTTGTGATTTTTAATGTTATTCGTTTTCAAATAAAATATCGTCATGCAAAAACCTTCTATTCCCAAAGGAACCCGCGATTTTACGCCTCAGGAAATGGCCAACCGCAATTATATATTCAACACCATCAAGTCGGTATTTCAATTGTATGGTTTTCAGCAAATCGAAACTCCTGCCATGGAGAATCTCTCTACGCTGATGGGAAAATACGGAGAAGAAGGAGATAAACTGCTTTTTAAAATTTTAAATTCTGGTGATTTTATCTCCGGAGCCACTGATGAAGAATTGCTGAAAAGAAACAGCAACCGACTTACCAGTAAATTTTCGGAAAAAGGCTTGCGTTACGACCTTACTGTACCTTTTGCACGGTTTGTGGTACAAAACCGCGACAAAATTTCTTTCCCGTTTAAAAGATATCAGATTCAACCTGTTTGGCGTGCCGACAGGCCACAAAAAGGCAGATACCGTGAATTTTATCAGTGCGATGTCGATGTTGTGGGAAGCGATTCTTTACTTAACGAACTGGAATTAATTCAAATAGTTGATGAAGTATATCGCCGTCTGAGAATCAATGTTTGCATCAAAATAAATAACCGGAAGATTCTTTCAGGCATTGCCGAAATCATTGGAGAAGCCGATAAAATTACAGATATCACGGTTGCGATTGATAAGATGGATAAGATTGGTCTGGAGAAAGTGAATGAAGAAATCGCCTTAAAAGGCATATCACAGGCAGCAATTGAAAAATTGCAACCCATCTTACAACTCAGCGGCACGAATAAAGAAAAGCTTTCGCAGTTAAAAAAGGTATTGGCCGCTTCTGAAACCGGACTAAAAGGGGTATCGGAACTCGAAATCATTTTCAGTTTCTGTGAATCAATGGAGATAGCAACAAAGATTGATCTGGACTTAACACTTGCGAGAGGACTGAATTACTACACCGGAGCAATTTTCGAAGTCAAAGCCCTTGACATAGAAATCGGAAGCATTACCGGCGGTGGACGGTATGATAATCTGACCGGAGTTTTTGGGATGGAAGGAGTTTCGGGTGTCGGCATTTCATTCGGAGCCGACCGTATTTACGATGTATTGAACCAACTAAAATTATATCCGGAAACTTCAGCCGAACAGACTCAGATTCTGTTTGTAAGCTTTGGTGAAAAAGAACTGATGTATTGCTTACCGTGGTTAAAGAGCTTACGTAGCAAAGGTATCAATGCTGAAATCTATCCGGAACCTGCCAAAATGAAAAAGCAAATGAGCTATGCAGATAATAAAAATATACCTTTTGCAGCCATTGTTGGAGAAAATGAAATGAAGGAAGGGAAAGTAATGTTGAAAAACATGAAGACTGGAGCACAGCAGTTGATGACACTGGAAGAGGTAAGTCTGGAAGTACATAAACTGAATTAGGGTTAAATATTCTTTGTAAACATTATATCAATTAATATTTAAGACTAACCACAAAAGGCACAAAAGGAAGACACAGGAATCACAAAAGATTTCTTCTGTATATTTTTATTAAGGCATTTTGCGAAAACCTGTCAGGATTGAAAAACCTGACAGGTTTATAAAGATAGATACTTTTGTGATTCCTTAGTCTTCCTTTTGTGCCTTTTGTGGTTAAAGAAAAATATATATTATTTTAATTACCAAGAAAACCGGCTGCCTGTTCAAAAACCCTTACAAATGAATCATTTACCTCTTGTTGATTATGACCGGCATTTACCGGAAATGGATTTTCATGGGTATATTCATAGGGCAAATCGAGCAGTGTTATATTTCTTGAAGCACAATCATGGCCTAGGGCTGCAACGACACCTGAATAAGGGATGACTTTATCAAGGGCCAGTGATACACCACCCAGCCTTTGTTTCATTTGCCGGAATACCTCTAAACGCGTATCTTTAGCATTATCGGATGCAATCATGCTGTAAAAAGCTTTCATTACATCATCACCGGTATGTAATGCTATTTTCTCAGCCCAGAATCCGGTCTGATAATACTCCAGCAATCTCTCAAAGCTTTTTTTATCCATTATACTGCGTGATTCTCCATACATGGCATTGAATATACTACCTCCGCAAAACATAAAAAGTCGCGAATCTGAGAACAATTCATTGGGGTTTGTCAATATTAATATTTGCGATAGGAAAGCTCCAATTGAATAGGCAAAAATATCCACTTTGGTATCTTTTGCAAACAAAGGATGTTTTCCTCTTTTTATTTCCGAAATTAACCTGACAATATCAAAATAACTTTGTCGACCTGAGTTGTAAAACCGGTAAGGATTATCACTTAAGCGCTCACTAAGAGCAACATTAGCAAAACTCAACGACCTGTCGTGTCCGTTAAGTTTTCTTCTCACATCAATAATCTTTTGCAAAAAACGGGGATTCGACCAGGTCACCGGCGACCGGTTCACATGATAAGCAATTGGAAACAGTAATACCGCCTTACCGGTTTCCCTGCAAAGATATTCAGCCCATGGAAGATATTTGGTCCAGCTTCGTTCATTCAAACCATGCAAAAGAACAATTACTTCTTTATATTTCATTGTCTTGGAGTGAATAAAGACCGGATATTCAAATTGCTCATTTTCCTCTACAAAATCGTTGACAACTGTAGTATCCACCCTATTCAAAACAAAATCAGCAGCAATATTATTGCTTTGATATGTAAAGAATCGGACAATCAGATCTGTATCCTCGAATTGCTGATCTCTACCGATTCGGAATTGTTCCGCAAGTTGCTGAAAACGAATTGAATAATCCATGATCTTTTTTTGTTGCAAATAAAGCGTATCCGGATTATTCTGTCAATTTCCTGAGAAATGCAACTGCTACAAGGGATTAAAGTCGATTATAGGGGATAAAAAACTTTATTGAGGGATTAAATATAATTGTATTGGGGCCAACTTATTGTAATTATGAATAGAAAAATATACCTTTGCGTGTTTGAAACATAAAAAACAAAACCTGTGGACAAAAAAATACCATCATATCTGCTTGAGAAGGGCAATACCATTCGATTGATATTTTTCACGGCCTTTTTTGCCCTGTTGTTTATTAATATCTTTCAACCATTTGGCTCAAGGAACTGGTATCCGAATGTTTCGGAATTTAAATACTTCTTTTTTTCAAGTGTAATTATTCTCACAGGAATGCTGGTTGTGGTGGTCAGTCGACTCTTTTTAGGCCTCTACACCCGCAAACATGAAATAAGTTATTTATATTATACCATTTGGGTTTTTGCAGAGATATTCGCCATGTCGCTTTTCTACGCGCTATTTTCAAAGTTTGTTCCAAAGGGCGGTGAGGCAAAGGACTTTATGGAGTTGTTTCAGAAATCAACCATCAATACCAGTTTAGTATTATTACTGCCATACTCTATATCATTCCTGTATTTCTCGTGGAAGGAGAACTTACGTCTTTTAGCTGAGAAAACTAAGACGGAAAATGGCACAGAAACTCCCAAAAAAGGGTTGATTGCATTCCCGGATGAGAAAGGGGAACTTAAAATATCTATAGTACTCGATAATCTTATTTATATTGATTCAGCTGATAATTACGCCACTATTCATTACATCAACAAAGATAAAATCACCAAATTTTTGATTCGCAATTCCCTGAAATGGATGGAAGAAAATCTCACCAGAGATAGTCCTCTTGTGCGTTGCCATCGTTCCTATATGGTCAACCTTGATAAAGTAAAAGTATTAAGAAAAACCAAAAGTGGAATTTTCATGGAACTGGATGCACCTAATGCCCCTGACATTCCTGTATCAAAAACATATTATGAAAAAGTAATGGGAAAATTCTCTCAATATACTGTTTAACAAATTTCATAACAATATTGCATTACGCTCTTTTTCAGACCTTTTTGTTTTCAAATCATGAAGCAAGGGAAAAAATATAAAATCGGTTTGGCCCTGAGTGGCGGGGGTATAAGAGGTTTATCACATGCCGGGGCCTTATTGGCGATGGAGGAATTAAACATCAAACCAGAAATCATTTCAGGAGTTAGTGCAGGTTCCATTGTTGGTGCATTATATGCCGACGGGCATAAGCCTTTAGAAATTGCCAAAATGTTTGAGAATATCAGTTTTAAGAAAATGACAAAACTGATGGTTCCGGAAGGTGGTTTCTTCAGTATCGCCGCTTTTGAACGATTTCTTTCAAAAAAACTCAGGGCAAAAAATTTTGAAGAATTGAATATCCCTTTAAGGATTGTCGCTACCAACTTTGACACTGGCATTCCCGAAACTTTTTATGAAGGCAACCTGCTTAAGCCCGTCATCGCCTCAAGTAGTATACCTGTACTTTTCACTCCCCAAAAAATAAAAAACAATTATTATGTTGACGGAGGTTTACTCAAGAACTTCCCCGTTTCGACCATCAGAGAAGACTGCGAGCTTGTGATTGGTGTTAATGCCGGCCCTTTGGTAGCAAAAGAATATAAAGTTCATATTATGGATGTAGCCTTCCGTACCTATCATTTTATGTTCAGAGCCAACACCCTTCCCGATAAAGAAATTTGCGATATCATTATCGAACCGGAAAACATCTATGACTTTGATTTATTTGAAACAGACAAAATCGCGGAAATATTTGATTCTGGATATCAAACAGCTAAGGAAGTCTTAAACGCAAACGGTTTTCACTGAAAATAACCGCTTTTTTACTGATTTTAGTTGCTATATTGTCCGGGGCAGGTTATATTTGTAAAAAATCACCAACACCAGTTTATGCAAAACGCAACAACGAAAAAGTTAAAATCTAAAGTACCTGAAAGCATCATTTTCATTGTCCTATGGTTGGGAGTTTTTTTAATCCCGGTTTTTACTAATCGGTTGCTGGGTGTCGTTCTATGGGATAAGATAATAATTTCCTGGATAAGAATATGTGCTTTCCTCATTATCTTCATTATCAATATTTACTTTTTGATACCGCTGTTTCTCTACAAAAAACAATATGTAAGATATATTCTTTCGACGATCGTTATTATTCCGGTTATACTGTGTATCAGTCTGCAAGTGGAAAGTCGCTACAAGAAAAATGATATAACAGCAATGCCACCGATGGAAATCGGACCGGGATTACCTCCAATGGAGTTTTCAAAGAATATGCCTCCCCCGGTTGGGTACAGACTGAAACAAAAAAATATACTTCCTTCAGCTGACTTACAATTTCTCCAAAGTTTTGCCATTGCACTTTTAGTGATCGGAACCGGAACTGCATACAAAGTTGTCCGTCTATGGATCAGAGAGGAAAAAGAGAGGAAATTACTTCAGGAAAGCCTGCAATCAGGAAACATGGATGTAAATGATTATATTTTTGTGAAAGCAGATTATAAAATGGTAAAAATCAAGACCTCTGACATTATGTACATTGAAAGCGCCAATGAATACATTAAAATTTATATTGAAAAAGGGGAAGTCATCACTACTTTCATGAGACTGAAAAACATAGAATCCACTCTACCCGCAGGAAAATTCATGCGTGTACAAAGATCCTTCATCATAAACCTTGATAAAATAATCGCTGTTGAGAAAAACCGCATCTTCATCGAACATAAAAAATCAATTCCCATCGGAGAACAATACAAAGAAAGCTTTCAACAATATCTGGGGAAAAATTTTATTAAATAGTTCAATATGAAGAAATACACATTGGTTAGCATATTTGTCTTTTTATCCTATCTAACTTATGCACAGACCTCTAAATCAGTCAACATCACTACCCCTGGAACATTGTTCAATCAGATATCGTCAACAGAACAAAAAACATTGAATACCTTATCTGTCTCGGGAAATATCGACGCACGAGATATCGCCTTTGTCCGTGACAAAATCAGGAACATTGCAACATTAAATCTTTCAGCAGTTACCATCAAGGCATATTCAGGAACAGAAGGAACAGTTTCAGGAATTCTGACAAGTTATCCGGCAAACGAACTCCCTGCTTATGCTTTTTATAATTCTCAGCTACTCACATATAAACCCTCATTGGTAAATGTAACCCTACCTTCCAATCTGACTTCGATTGGAACATTAGCTTTCTATTACGCATGGAATTTAGGCACCATCAATATCCCCGCATCCGTTGTGTCAATAGCTGATTATGCTTTTTACGGATGTTATTCCATGACCTCTTTCTCTGTCAACGCGTCAAATACAAGATATTCTTCTCTTTCAGGAGTATTGTTTAATAAGTCTCAGGATACCCTTTTTGTTTGTCCGAATGGAAAATCAGGAACTTATACCATTCCTGCAACCGTTAAACACCTTGCAAATTCGGCTTTTGAGAATTGCTATAACTTGACTAACCTTACTTTGCCTGCAACACTTCTTTCAGTTGGCAATTATGCATTTGCGTATTGTTCTGGAATTTCGGGCAATTTAACTTTACCATCAACACTGTTTAAAATTGGAGATGGAGCTTTTTATGGTTGCTACAGAATTACCGGAACAGTCACAATACCGGCTGGTCTTACCAAAATGGGTTATTATTGTTTTCTGGAAAGTAACAATATTAAATCATTTGTTGTCAATGCTGCTAACCCTTACTTTTCTTCATTAAACGACGCATTGTACAGTAAAAACAAAGACACCTTATTCATATGCCCCGGAGGAAAAACAGGTAATTTCACTATTCCAGCGAGTGTGAAATTAATTGGCAGTTACGCCTTATATAAATGCAGTAATCTTACCGGAGCCATTTCAATTCCTGCTACAACAAACTACATAGGTTATTATGCCTTTTATGGATGCAGTCTGATTAGCAGCTATGATGTTGACCCTATAAATTCCTATTTCTCATCCGAAAACGGGATTTTATATTCTGAATTGAAAGACAGAATAATCATTTGTCCAACCAACAAAACCGGCAATCCGGTGTTGCCTTCCGGATTAACCAGCGTCGATCCGGGAGCTTTTAATAATTGCAAAGCATTGACCGGTACCATACAACTGCCTGCAACTTTGTCGTGGATAGGAGAATATGCTTTTTATAACTGTACGGGCATTTCAGGTTTTGGAGTTGAAAGTGGAAATCAATATTTTAGTGCTGCTGAAGGAGTATTATTCAATCACAATCAGGATTCATTATACATTTGTCCCCTGAGCAAAACAGGAACGTATTCTGTTCCTTCCACAGTAAAGTATATTGGTATCTCAGCTTTTGACGGTTGCAACAATATCAGCAACATCAATTTACCATCATCTCTACAAGAAATTGGCAGTTATGCTTTTGAATATTGCACAGGATTAAATAGTATGACAATTCCGCAAAACGTAAATAAAATTGGCAATGGAGCCTTTTATGTCTGTAAAAATCTGCAACAATTAGCCGTTGCTAAAACCATCCCTCCGGTAGTTGATTATTTTGCTCTCGATTCAATCAACAAAACATCCTGTATATTAACCGTTCCAACGGGCACTTCTGCAATCTATAAGGAAGCGCCTTACTGGGGAGAGTTTTCTCAAATCACTGAAATGAACTTCAATACAGGAAATGCATCACAAAATGTTTCCATATACAGATGTTTCAAAACCTTTGACGGAATAATGATAGAAGGCTTACAACCAACCGATATGATTGAAATTTACTCTTTGCATGGTCTGCCGTTGATAAAGACCAAAGCTGATGGATACAGCAGACAGATACATTTTCAGGCAAAAGGTATATTCATTGTAAAAATCAACTACTTCACTGAAAAAGTTATATTCTGAAATACATTACATTGAAATTAGTAAGCAGTATACTGAAAATATTTGGAAGTAAAAACAACTCAACTTACATTTGTATCGTTCAAAAAAAATCATCAACATGAGAATCAGAAAGAATATAGCAACCAGCGACGAAGGATTCTTATTCAATCCGACAACGGGAGATTCATTTTCTACCAATGCGATTGGATCAGAAATTATCAATTTATTAAAGCTGGATAAAAGTCCCGTCGAAATTACCGAAGAAATATGTGAACGTTATGATGTTGACAAAATCCTTTTTGAACGCGATCTGGAAGATTTCACTTCATTATTAAAAGAATACAGCATACTCGAATAAAAGATAAATTGATGAAAAAACAACTTGTCATAGCAGTTACAGCACTCAATGCCATCGACAGTCCGGGACCAGGTGTCGCTGTAATCAGGGCAATCCGTGAATGTAAAGATTTCAGCGTAAGGATAATTGGATTATCATATGAAGCATTGGAACCCGGATTATACATGCATGACTTAGTTGATAAAACTTATCAGATTCCCTATCCTTCAGGAGGTACCGATAGTTTGATGAGCAGGTTGGAATACATTCATGAAGAAGAAAAACTGGATCTGATTATTCCGAATTTTGATGCAGAACTGTTTAACTTCATCAAATTAAAAGATAAATTAAAGGGAATGGGAATCAACACTTTCCTTCCCGATCTCGATCAATTCGAAGCACGTGACAAACTTAAACTTTATGAATTCGGTCAGAAAAATGATCTTCTGGTACCCGCAGACAAGGCAATTTACGAATTGCGTGAGTTGAAAAAGATGGAAGATGATCTGGAATACCCGGTAGTTGTAAAAGGAAAATTTTATGATGCCGTCATTGCGCGGAACTTCGATCAGGTGGAAAAAGCATATTATAAAATCATGTCAAAATGGGGATTGCCTATTATCATTCAGGATTTTATAAAAGGAACGGAAATTAACATTGCTGCTTTGGGTGATGGTGAAGGAAACACTATCAGTGTTATCCCTATGCGCAAACTGTATATCACCGATAAAGGGAAAGCCTGGGCTGGCATTACCCTGGATGACGAGAAACTCATTGCTTTGGCAAAGAAATTTATCGAAAGAACAAAATGGAGAGGTGGTTGCGAATTGGAGGTAATGCTTACTGATGATGGAAAACCCTATATCATGGAAGTTAACCCACGCTTCCCGGCCTGGATATACCTGACAGCTGCAGCCGGACAAAATCAACCGGCCAGCTTGGTAAAAATGGCCTTGGGCGAGAAGGTAGCTCCTTTTACAAGTTACGAAACCGGTAAGATATTTATCCGCTACGCATGGGATTTAATTACCGATATCAAAGAATTTCAAACAATCTCCGGCAACGGGGAACTTTAACAGCTAATAGCGAAAAACGAAGAGCATTTCGAAGACCAGCAAACATTAATATCATGGAAAAGAATAGATACGAAAGACCTACACTCCGTAAGATGAATACGGGGCTGATGAACAAGTTCGGCACTAAAACCGAAAATGAACCGGTTACCCACATCGAAAGTGTTTCTGTTAAAGGCATGCTAAAAGATTACGGTTCACCCTTGTTTGTAATTTCAGAAAAACAAATCCGGAGAAATTTTCAGAATGCCTCAAGAATTTTTAAAACACGATATCCAAAAGTACAGTTTGCATGGTCGTATAAAACAAATTATCTGGATGCAGTTTGTCGGATTTTCCATCAGGAAGGCTCATGGGCAGAAGTTGTATCTGGATTTGAATATGATAAAGCTATAAAAAACGGAGTACCCGGAAATAAAATCATCTTCAATGGCCCGGATAAATCGGACAAACAACTTATTACGGCTGCCCGGAATAATTCGTTGATACATATCGACCATTATGATGAACTGTATGCGCTGATTCGCCTGAGCGAAGAACATCATCTCAAGCCACGGGTAGCCATCCGCATTAACATGGACACCGGCATTTATCCTAAATGGGACAGGTTTGGATTCAATTTCGAAAACGGTCAGGCATGGAATGCTTTGACACGCATTATAAACTCTTCCAGTCTCGACTTAGTGGGCTTACATTGCCACATCGGAACATTTATGCTTTCTCCCTCAGCTTATGCAACTGCTGCACGAAACCTCTGTGAACTGATGTGGAGTGTAAAGGAGAGATATGGGAAATTGTTGCAATATATTGATATTGGCGGTGGTTTTCCATCTACCAATACGCTTAAAGGTGCTTATCTGCCCGGAACCGACACCGTTCCTTCCATCGATCAGTTTGCTGATGCTATCACCGATGTAATTCTTGGCTATGGATTTACTCAGGAAGAATTACCTTTGCTTATCCTCGAAACAGGGAGGGCTTTGGTCGATGATGCCGGTTATTTGCTCGGAACGGTATTGGCTACAAAAAGATTATCAGATGGCAGAAGGGCTACCATACTTGACTTCGGGCTTAACTCATTATTCACTTCACTATGGTACGAACATAAGGTTAGTCCGGCTCAGCCAATGGGACACCAAACAGAAGAAATGGTGCTGTTCGGACCTTTATGTATGAATATTGATGTTGTCAGGGAAAGCATTGTAATGCCATTGCTTGAAAAAGGTAATCAGCTTGTGGTACATCAGGTGGGGGCATATAACATGACACAATGGATGCAGTTTATTACCCTCAGGCCAAATATTGTGCTAATTGATAAGGATAACAAAACACATATTATCCGGAAAGCTGAAACCATGGAATATATTGATTCGCAGGAAGTGGTACCTGAACACTTGTTGAGCGAATAGCGAATAGCGAATAGCGAAAAACTGTATAACTGATTACACAATTAAACACCTACACATCTACACAATTAAACATATAAACAATATCCCTTGAAAAATACATTAAAGACCCTCAAAGAAACCATTCTTCCGGCCATATTAAACAGTTATTCTGTGATATTTTTTCTGAATAACCGTTATATGGCCGTTGCCATTATGTTATCTACTTTTCTGAACTTCTACGCAGGACTCAGTGGTTTTCTGGCAGTTGTACTAGCAGTATTACTGGCCAACTCACTTGGATTCGACAAGATGCAGCTCAGAAACGGAGTGCTGAGTTTTAATGCCCTGATTACCGGCATTGGTCTGGGAACTTTTTTCGATCCGGGACTGGTTTTTTTCACTCTGCTGGCCTTATCATCGGTTTTGACTTTGATATTATCGGTTGCTTTGGGCGGATGGTTCTTCAAATATGGCCTCCCATTCCTGAGCATCCCGTTTGTACTGGCATTCTGGTTTGTCGTTTTACCATCTTCTCTTTATGAAAATCTGGGTTTAACTCAAAGGAATATCTTTTGGATCAATGAAATGTATGCCGTCGGGGGTAATTCACTCCTCAAAATCTATCAACAAATTGATTCGTGGGAAATCAGTCAATGGCTGGACATTTATCTGCGCTCGCTCAGTTCTATTCTATTCCAGAACAACCTGATCACTGGCATTATCATGGCTGTAGCATTACTAATAAGTTCCCGGATATTCTTCTCATTATCTTTACTCGGTTTTTTTTCGGCTTACATCTTTGCTCAGTTTTCCGGCTCAGAGGCAGCAAGCATTACGTACTACAACATCGGCGCTAACTATATCATGGTAGCGATAGCAATAGGCGGATTTTTTATTATTCCATCAAAATACTCCTATTTATGGACTATCTTGTTGGTACCTATCACCTCTGTTGTATTAGTATTCTTTACCAAGCTGTTCGGATTCATTCAACTTCCGGTTTTCTCACTTCCCTACTCTTTTGTCACGATCATATTTGTTCATTTCCTGCGACAAAGAGCCAGCGAGCGAAAACTCAATCTTACACCGATTCAGCATTATTCCCCGGAAACAAATCTCTATTCCTATTTGAATAATAAAGAAAGACTCAACCGTTTTTTTTATTTTCCGGTTCAGCTACCATTCTGGGGGGAATGGACAGTAACTCAGGGGCATGACGGAACCTTCACCCATAAGGACGAATGGGGAAAAGCATTTGACTTTATGGTACTCGACGAAGAGGGTAAATCATATAAATCTACCGGACTTAATTGCACAAATTACTATTGCTACGGGAAACCTGTTACCGCTCCTGCCGATGGAATTGTTATTGACATTGTTGACAATATTGAAGATAATGAGATTGGTCAGGTAAATACAAATCAGAATTGGGGAAACAGCATTATTTTACAACATATACCCGGAGTTTACTCTCAATTATCCCATTTAAAGAAGCATTCTTTTAAAGTGAGTAAAGGTGACTTTGTGAAGTTTGGTGAAGTTGTAGCTCAATGTGGCAACTCGGGTCGTTCTCCCTATCCGCACCTTCATTTCCAAATACAGGAAAGTCCCGTTTTAGGCTCTAAAACTGCAGATTATCCTGTTTCGTACTATCTCAACAGCAAAACAAAAAAACTGGAACAATTTACACGTCCACAGGAAAAAGAACAGGTGTCAAATCTGCATCAACATCCTTTTGTATTCAGGGCTTTTAATATATTGCCTGATACCACTTTAAAATTCTCTTATAAGGACAAGTCGGGAGTAGAACATATCGAACATTGGGACGCCTACACTGATGCTATGAATTATAAATATCTTTACAGCAGGGAAACTGAGGCTGTTGCATATTACACCTGCGATAATATGATGTTTTATTTTACGGCCTTTTATGGTAGCCGCAAATCTTTACTTTATCATTTCTTCCTGATAGCTTATAAGATTTTATTAGCGGATTCGGACACCATCGTCAGAGACAACCTTCCTATTCATCTGCTGAATTCAAACAAGTTGCTTAATAGTCTGAACGATTTTACTGCTCCTTTCTATAATTTTGTCAAAGCCGGCTATTCTGAAAAAACAACCAAAATCGACCACGCACTTGACACTTCAACTATCGAACTTTCGACCGAAATACTTGTTTCAACTTTCGGAAAGAAGTCAAACTATCTGAATGGTTCTATAAAGATTAATCATCAGGGAATTTCGTCATTTAAGTATGTTTCAGGTAAAAAAATCATCTATGCAAAAAGTATATAATATATTTTACCTGTTTATTGTTGTTTTGCTTATTTCAAAACCCTTATCAGGCTATGCAGAAGAAAAGATAACACAGGCGTATATTGATAGCGTGAGTCTGTACCATTACCAACAGGGCAACTGGGATGAACTGATTCTTACAGGCAAACTGGCAAAAAATAACAATATCAGTTTCAAGTGGTTGCAACAAAGAGTTGGATACGCTTTTTTTAATAAAAAGCAATACTACAAAAGCATGCAGCATTATGAAAATGCGCTGGCTTTAGATAAGAATGATGAAATTACACATTTATATCTTTATTATAACGGCATCAACACAGGTGCTGTGGCATATGCGCGGTATCATGCGGGAAAATTATCTGATGACTACAAAGCCTATATTCAACAAAAAAAGTTCAGAACTTTTGATGCTGTGGATCTGGAGTTCAGTTATAAAATACCCGAAACAACACTTATCAATGAGGCATTGTACCAAAGAATCGGACTAAATTCAATGTTGGGATATGGTTTAAATCTGTATCAAACCTATTCACGTTTTAATCAGTCAACTGATACAACACAAACCAAACAAAACGAATACTATGCTTTGATAGGGTGGAATCCGACAGCGAAAATCAACCTGAGTCTGGGCTATCATTATGTTGGAACAAAGGTCACACTTAGTCCTGATGTCTACTTCTACCCGGGAAACATAATCTATTGGAAAATATCTCATAAATTGAATCGTTTTGATTTGTCAGTATCAGGTGCTAATTTCAACAACGACTGGATTGACACAAAACAACTGGGCTTACACCTGGGGACAGGCTTTTCAGGGGAAATCAACATATATTTTACAAGTTCCTACTTCAGGATAATTGAGACAGGACTGAACTATACTTATGGCCGTGATCTGTTCAAACAAACAGCCGGTATTTTTCTTTTCCGACGTCTTTGGACAGAGGCATCGGTAAACTTCGGAAATCTGAATCATTTTATCGATAGCAACGGTATGTATATTTATAATTCTCTGGACCCTACAACTTTCAGAACCGGGTTGTCTCTTTTCGGATATGTTAGCAAACCTCTGACAGTTTACATCAATTATACATTCGACGAAAAGCTTGTAGTTTCAAGCAATCAACAATACAATCAACATTCAATTACAGGAGGTATTATATGGAAAATTTAATGCGAAGATCATTACTGATCTGCACCCTTTTTGCTGCAATAGCGGTGAGTGCTCAGCAACAAACAACATGGCAAACAGCTTTTTATAAAAGCTATGAAGCTGAAAAAGCAGGAAAATATGTGCTGGCTGTAAATGAAATAAAAAGAGTATACAAAGCCGACGACTATTTTGCCAACATACGTATCGGTTGGCTATTATATCTCTCAAAACAATATGGAGAATCTGAAAAGTATTATCTTAACGCTATACGACTGAAACCTTATTCTATAGAAGCGCGTTTTGGCATAGTGAAACCACTGAGTGCTACTGAAAATTGGGAGAAAGTAAAACAACAATATCTTCAGATTCTCAAAATCGACCCCCAAAATACTGTTGCCAGCTATTGGCTTGGAGTCATTTATTATAACAGGAAACAATTTGCAAATGCTGTAAAACTTTTTGAGAAGATTGTTAATCTTTACCCCCTTGATTATGAGTCGGTGATTATGTTGGCGTGGACAAAGTTTAATCTGGGTAAATCGGCTGAAGCTAAAATTCTGTTTCAACACGCGCTGACACTCAGGCCTAATGATGAATCATCCATCAATGGATTAAAACTCATAAAATAGCTACGTTAGCTGTTATTTTGTCGCATTTTATTAAAAAACATTTACTATTATTTAGGATTATTCCAAATATTGTGAATGAATGATTTTTTTACTTATCTTTGTGACCTGAAATAAAACAACAAAAAAAACACCGTAAATTATGTTCCCTGTATCAGAGCGTTTGGCAGCCCTTTCTCCATCGGAAACGCTTGCCATGTCACAAAAAAGTAATGAGCTGAAGGCTCAGGGTATCGATGTGATCAACCTAAGTGTTGGTGAAACAGATTTTTTCACACCCGATCATGTAAAAGAAGCTGCAAAAAAAGCCGTTGATGAAAATTATTCTTTTTATTCTCCGGTTCCGGGATATCCCGCTCTGCGTAATGCTATCTGTGCCAAATTAAAATCACAAAATGGTCTGGAGTATAAACCCGAACAAATTGTTTGTTCCAATGGAGCTAAGCAATCGGTTTGTAATGTCATTCTTGCAATTATCGGTAAAGGCGATGAAGTAATTATTCCCGCACCTTACTGGGTAAGCTATCCTGAAATGGTTACTTTGGCTGATGGCACTTCCGTATTTGTTTCGGCAAGTATCGAACAGGATTTTAAAATGACTCCTGCCCAACTGGAAGCCGCCATTACCCCAAAAACCAAAGCGCTGATTCTTTGTTCTCCCTCCAATCCTACCGGAAGTGTGTATACCAAAGAAGAACTGAAAGCGTTGGCTGATGTACTGGCAAAATATCCGAATATTTATATTCTTTCAGATGAAATATATGAGCATATCAATTATCTCGGTGCTCATGAGAGTATTGCCCAGTTTGAGAATGTACGTGAACGCGTCATCATCATTAATGGGGTTTCAAAAGGTTATGCCATGACAGGTTGGCGCATAGGCTGGATAGCTGCTCCAAAATGGATCGCATCGGCCTGCAACACTTTACAGGGACAATATACCTCCGGACCGAATTCTGTTGCCCAAAAAGCCGCCGAAGCTGCTTATACAGGCGATCAGTCTTTTGTTAAAGAAATGCAGGTTGCTTTCCTGCGTCGCAAGAATCTGGTGGTTGAACTGGCACGTCAGATTCCCGGATTCAAAGTAAGTGAACCTCAGGGTGCTTTCTATATTTTCCCTGACGCCAGCTATTATATCGGAAAATCATACGAAGGAAAAAAAATTGAGAACTCCGGCGATCTGGCATTGTACTTATTAGAAGTAGGTCACGTAGCTTGTGTTGGTGGTGGTGCTTTCGGAGCTCCAAATTGCATCCGTCTGTCATATGCCACATCCGATGAAAATCTGGTAAAAGCTTACGACAGAATCAAAGCAGCCCTCGCAAAATTGAAATAAATCTGATACTGTAAATAAATGAAGCACCCTGTCGAATAAAAACCGGCAGGGTGTTTTTGCATGGTAGATCTGTGTTTTTATAAGAAATATACAATCGGATTCAACTCTACGCGACAATTCATTCTGAATCAATTATAAAAGTTTAACATGATTTTTACAATAAAAAACATAGAAACCTCTACTTTTGCAGCAACTATTTTACAGTATCATTGTTTTAATCTCAGATGAAAAAAACAATTTCCATAATTATCACTTTGCTTTTATTCCTTGCCGGAATGCAATTTACCATCGCATCTCACTATTGCGGAGGAAATCTGGCAGAAGCAAAAGCCTCGTTTTCACACGAAACGGGAGGGTGTGGTATGGAAATGAACTGTGAGACTGAACAAAGCTCACCTGCTTTTAAGCAAGCTTGTTGTCATGATGAAATTTCAGTTTTAACAACAGATGACAATTATGCACCATCAGTTTTAAAACCGCTACAACCGCAGTTTCATTTATTACAATTATTTTACATCCCTGAAGATATCAGGATTTTATCACATCAAAATGCTATCACGCGCAACACAAATGTATTTCCGCCCGGAGATTTGTGGCAACCCTACGAGGTCGGCTTGTCATTCATTTGTGTGTATTTAATTTGATTTAAAAGTTTCTCATAAGGTTTTATCTATAGTTGAGAATTGAAAGTTGAGAGTTGAAAACTATATTCAACATTCAACTGACACTCTCAACTCTCAACTTTCAATTCTCAACTTTTAAAAATACATAGCATAATGAAAACTCTAAAATATATTCTTCCTTCATTTCTCGTATTGATACTCGTACTCAACATCAATGCCCAAAGTTCAGCTTTAAAAACCGAAACTTTTAATGTCCCGGGCAATTGCGGGATGTGTAAATCGCGTATAGAAAAAGCGGCAAAAGTTTCCGGCGTTACCAAAGCGCAATGGAACGAAAAAAGTCATATCCTTACCCTGGTTTACAACCCACAAAAAATAAAAAGCGATGATGTCCAAAAACGCATTGCTGCTGTGGGACATGACACTCCGAAATTCAAGGCTGACGCAAAAACATACAATAGTTTGCCGGGTTGCTGCAAATACGAAAGAAAGTAATTTCCTTTTGTATCTGAAATAATTCATTGTGCGCCGACACTTTTGCTTATGAAGGTGTCGGCACATAGTGATATATTATTCAACCCACAAAAACCAAGCATATGTTTAATAAACTAGTCAAATATTTCCTTGAAAACAGGCTGATTACATACCTCATTGTCCTCACATTCATTGTGCTGGGATTGGTATATTCACCTTTTAATATGAACACGGGGATTCTTCCCCGCGATCCGGTGCCGGTAGATGCCATTCCTGATATTGGCGACAATCAGCAAATTGTCTCAACCGAATGGATGGGACGTTCACCAAAAGACATACAGGATCAGATTACTTATCCGTTGACCTCGGCTCTGCTGGGTATTCCGGGAGTAAAAACCATCCGCAGCACTTCCATGTTCGGCATGTCGTTTATCTACATCATTTTCAAAGATGATATAGAATTTTACTGGAGCCGTTCACGTATTCTGGAAAAGCTCAATTCACTTCCTCAGGGAACCTTACCTCAGGGGGTACAACCCGGTTTAGGTCCGGATGCCACTGCATTGGGACAAATTTACTGGTACACACTTGAAGGTCGCGACCCGAAAACCGGCAAGCCTAACGGAGGCTGGAATCCCGAAGAATTGCGTACCATTCAGGATTATTATGTGAAATACGGACTCAGCACTGCAGAAGGTGTTTCGGAAGTGGCTTCTGCAGGTGGTTTCGTAAAAGAATATCAGCTCGACATAAAGCCTGAAGCGATGAAAGCATTCAATGTAAACGTCATGGACATTATGAATGCCGTTAAAAAAAGCAATTTGGATATCGGGGCCGAAACCATTGAACTCAATCAGGTAGAATATATCATCCGCGGACTGGGTTATATAAAGAACCTGCAAGATCTGGAACAATCTGTTGTCACTGTCAGAAATAATGTTCCGGTGCGGTTGGGAGATGTTGCACATGTCGGTTTTGGTCCGGCCACACGCCGTGGTGGTCTCGACAAATCGGGAGCTGAGGCTGTAGGAGGTGTTGTGGTAGCTCGCTATGGTTCCAATCCCATGGAAGTAATCAACAAGGTCAAAGATAAAATCAAAGAAATTGAATCCGGATTACCTCAAAAAACACTGGCCGACGGTTCGGTTTCAAAAGTAACAGTAGTACCTTTTTACGATCGTACAGGTTTAATTAAAGAGACCATAGGAACGCTTGAATCTGCCTTAACTCACGAAATTCTGATCAGCATCATCGTGATTATTGTATTGGTACTTAACCTGCGGGCATCCCTTATTGTAGCAGGTTTATTGCCTTTGGGTGTTCTGGTAACTTTCATTCTGATGCGCTTTTTCGGCGTGGATGCCAACATTGTGGCACTGTCGGGTATAGCTATTGCTATTGGAGTCATGGTGGATATTGGCATAGTGGATGTCGAGAATATATTACGGCATCTGGAAATGAAAGAAAATAAAGGTGTTCGCGGTAAAAAACTGTTATCAGTAATTTATCTGGCTACTACCGAAGTTCGTGCGGCTGTAGTTACTTCTATCGCAACCACCATCGTCAGCTTTCTGCCGGTTTTCGCACTCGAAGCTTCTGAAGGAAAACTTTTCCATCCGTTGGCTTTCACTAAGACTTTTGCCCTGCTGGCAGCTTTTGTATTAGGAATTGTGGTTTTGCCAACACTGGTTTATCTTTTCTTCAATATAAAGCCGAACACGCAAAAAATAAAAAAGATAAGCAATATCATCCTTATTGTAACCGGATTAGTTATTGTATTTATATGGCATACATTCCCTGCTTTGGCACTGGTAGCCATAGGAACCAACAATCTACTCGCAAATCGCTGGCCGGAGCAACGCAAGAACTATCCGAACATCATCAATATCGCGGTAACAGTATTGACAGCCGTATATTATCTGACATCAGAATGGCTGCCTCTGGGTCCGCACAATAGTTTGTTGCTTAATTATCTTTTTGTGGCCCTTTTGGTAACGGCAATATTGCTGGCACTGATGTCAATGGTGCGTTATTATGAGCAAATTTTACGCTGGGCACTCGAAAACAAAAAGAAATTTCTGCTTCTTCCTGCTTTCACATTACTATTCGGATTGCTGGTATGGCAGGGATTCAATCGAGTATTCGGATTTGTGGCAAATGGTATGGAGCGTGTCGGCTGGAAAACATTCAGAGAAACATCTGTCTGGAAGGGTGCAACAGCTACATTTCCCGGGATCGGCAAAGAATTCATGCCATCACTCAACGAAGGATCGTTTCTGTTGATGCCTACCAGTATGCCGCATACCGGCATCGAAAAGAACCTTGAGTATGTAAAACTGCTCGACAAACGCTTATCGGCCATCCCTGAAGTGGAAGTCGCAGTAGGGAAATGGGGGCGCGTAAATTCGGCACTTGATCCGGCTCCTGTGCAGATGTTTGAAAACACCATTAACTACCGGCCGGAATATATATTGAATGCCGAAGGACATCGCATGCGTTTCAAAACTGATGAGGAAGGCGCTTATCTGTTAAAAGGCGGCAATAAATATCATCCTGAAAAAGGAGTATTCCGTGTAATTCCCGTAGATAGTTTAATTGAAGATAGGCAGAGTGGCGAATATTTCCGTCAGTGGAGATCCGAAATCAAAAAACCGGATGATATCTGGAAAGAAATCGTGAAGGTAACTGAAATTCCGGGACTAACCTCGGCGCCAAAACTACAACCTATCGAAACACGTTTGGTGATGTTATCTACAGGAATGCGTGCTCCCATGGGACTTAAGATATACGGTCCGGATCTTGAATCAATTGAAAAAGCAGGCTTGCAGTTTGAGAAAGAGCTGAAAAATATTCGTGCGATACAAGCATCTACAGTATTTTATGACCGTGCTGTCGGTGCTCCTTATCTCGAAATCCGTTTGAAAAGAGATGCCATGGCGCGTTACGGCATGACAGTGGAAGAGGTGCAGGAAGTTTTGCAGGTGGCAGTGGGTGGGATGTCGCTCGGTAGTTCGGTGGAAGGGAGAGAACGTTTCCCTATCCGCGTTCGATATGCCCGCGAGTTGCGCGACAATCCCGAAGACCTGAAACTTATGCTTATTCCTTCGATGAATGGAATGCAAGTGCCTTTAAGCGAAATTGCGGACATTGATTACACACGGGGGGCGCAAATGATACGGAGCGAAAATACCTTCCTGACGGGTTATGTTATTTTCGACAAGGCCGGAAACAGGGCCGAAATAGATGTGATTGATGAAGTTGGCAAAGTATTGAAGGAAAAACTAGCCTCCGGTGAGATAAAACTCCCTCATGGCGTGACCTATAGCTTTGCAGGTAATTACGAGCAACAACAACGGGCCACACAACGCCTTGCCATAGTGATTCCGCTAAGTCTCCTACTGATTCTCCTATTACTCTATTTTCAGTTCAAAACTATTACGGCCTCATTGATCCATTTCTCAGGTGTATTTGTAGCTTTTGCCGGAGGATTCATCATGTTATGGCTTTACGGTCAGGACTGGTTCCTTAATTTTTCGATAGCTGATACCAATTTCAGGGATTTGTTTCAAATGCATCCAATTAACCTGAGTGTGGCTGTATGGGTGGGGTTTATCGCATTGTTTGGCATAGCTACCGACGATGGTGTGTTGATGGGTTCGTACATTCATCAGGTATTTGAAGAGCGTAAACCGTCCACCGTCCACGCGGTACGCGAAGCCGTAGTTGAAGCCGGTCTGAAACGTGTTCGCCCTGCTATGATGACTACAGCAGTTGCAGTTATCGCGTTATTACCAGTACTCTCGTCGAGCGGAAAAGGCGCAGATATCATGATACCAATGGCAATACCCACATTTGGAGGTATGATTATACAAATCATGACCATATTCGTGGTTCCGGTTTTTCAGTCTATCTGGAGGGAAAATGCAGTTCGCACGTTACAAAATAAAAAAATATTCATCCATAATAAAGAACAAGAAGATGAAAATATATAAAACCATAGTGTTCATCCTTATTCTGCTCAGTCTGGAGCACATTGCAGCACAAGTTCAGATACACGATTCGCTGCTATATTATATGAATATTGCAGCAAAATATAATCCGGGACTACTCGCGAAAACAGATGAATACAAAGCAGCTTTGCTCAGAGTACCGCAGGTAAGCAGCCTGCCTGACCCGGAACTGAACATGAGTGTATTCCTTACGCCGATGGAAGTTGTTTCAGGGAAGCAGGTCGCCGATTTCGAACTTATGCAAATGTTTCCGTGGTTCGGTACCCTGAAATATGCCAAAGATGAAATGAGTCTGATGGCTAAAGCCAGTTATGAATCGTTGAAGGATGCAAGATTGCAGTTGTTCTACGAAGTACAAAATAGTTGGTACGATCTGTACCGGACACGTCGCCAACTGGCGCTTACAGGCAATAATATCGATTTGCTAAAAACCATTGAACAGTTGGCGCTGATTAAATACAAAACTTCTTCTTCAGGCATCTCCACCCCGGCTCCGGTTATAAAGCAAGAGCCTAAAACAGCTACCCAAAACACGGGAAACATGAGCAATATGAGTGGAAATACAGTCCCGGGTGGAGGAAGCATGACGGCATCCGGAATGTCAGGAAGCCCCATGAATATTAGTACTTCAGGACTCCCGGCTATTTACCGGCTGCAAATGGAAAGAAACGAACCGGAAAATGAATTGTCCATCCTTATGGAAAATGAGAAAGCTCAAAAAGCCCGGTTCAATGCATTACTCAACCGACCAGCAACGGCACAGGTATTCGTACCTGACACACTGGAAATTGATTCTATAGACATCTCTCTCATAGAACATCCGGACGACAATCTGTTTCTGAATCAGCCGATGCTCGAAATGCTCCGCTACGAATCACAATCGCTCACCGCAAAGGGAAAAATGGTGGATCGTATGGGTTATCCCATGTTAGGTGTTGGTTTAGGTTATTCAGTAATAGGTAAAAGTGAAACTTCAAGCCCGATGATGAATGGAATGGACATGGTAATGCCCATGTTAAAAGTCAGTATTCCTATTTACAGGAAGAAATATAAAGCCATTAAATCGGAAACAGAGATGCTGAGATCGGCGACTCAAAACAACCTGAAAGAGACTCAGAACCAAATTCTTACCGCTTATTTCGAAGCCAGGCAAAGGTATGAGAATGCCCGTCGCCAAATTAGCTTATATAGCGAACAAGTTGCTTTACTACAAAAGATTCTGACACTCTCGATGAAGGATTTCAGCATTTCGGGTAACGGACTGTCCGAATTGCTGCGTACGCGTCAGGAGTTGTTCGACTATGAGTTAAAACAGGAAGAAGCTGTTGCTGAACTCAACACCTCCATTGCTTATCTGCGGCGACTTACAGCCTATCAGTATGCAAGTATTATTAATAACAATAAATAAAAGAATCATGAAAAAAATATTTTCAAACACATATTTTCGGTACGGACTAATGCTTATGATCGGTTTATCACTGGGCTGGTTATTGTTTCATAACGGGACACATACAACCGAATCTTCCCATAAACACAGTGAAGTTGAAGGCGAACACAGCGAAACATGGACTTGCTCCATGCATCCGCAAATCAAAATGGACAAACCGGGGAAATGCCCTATTTGCGCCATGGATTTAATCCCATTGAATCAAATGGGTAGCACTTCGGCGGTGTCCGACGCGGTTCATTTCACTCACGAAGCGGCTGCTTTAGCCAATATTCAAACGACTATTGTGACCAGTCATGAACCAGAAAAGGAAATTCGCCTTTTTGGAAAAGTTCAAACCGATGAACGATTATTGCAAAGTCAGACTGCCAGTATATCTGGTAGAATTGAGAAGTTGCTTGTCAATTTTACGGGTGAGCGGGTGCGGAAAGGGCAAACCCTTGCCCTGATTTATTCTCCTGAGTTGGTGACAGCCCAACAGGAACTACTGGAAGCCGCAAAAAGTAAAAATCTACAACCTGAGTTGTATCTTGCCGCACGCGAAAAATTAAGTTTGTGGAGATTGTCCGAAAATCAAATCAACAATATTGAAAAGACGGGAAGAGTAAAGACCGTGTTTGAGGTGCTTTCGGGCACATCAGGCATTGTTACGGCAAAGCGTGTAAGTACAGGCGATTATGTTTCACAGGGGTCGGTATTGTTTGACGTAGCAGATTTGTCGCAGGTATGGGTACTTTTCGATGCCTATGAAAGTGACCTGCCTTTCCTGAAGGTGGGTAACGAAATTAAATTCAGTGTACAGGCACTACCGGGAAAAAACTTCACTGCCCGTATCCGTTTTATTGATCCGGTGATCGATCCTGTGAATCGTGTATCTAAAGTCAGGGTGGAAATTAGCAATGGAAAAGGAGAACTGAAACCCGAAATGTTTACCGAAGGAGTAGTCAATGCCCGCCTCGACGAATACAAGAACTATCTGGTTATCCCGCGTTCAGCAGTATTGTGGACGGGCAAACGCTCTGTTGTGTATGTAAAAGATCCGGATCATGCAGAACCTGCTTTCAGTATGCGTGAAGTAGAACTTGGGCCCGAGCTTAGTAATAGTTATGTGGTGCTTGATGGCCTGTTCGATGGCGACGAGATCGTTTCCGAAGGGGCATTCAGCGTAGATGCTTCGGCACAATTAAAGGGGAAAGTGAGTATGATGAATAGAACAAACGAATAATTTTCCTGATAACAAAACAGATATCTGCCGGTTCTCCTGAGTACATTTTGTTTCTGATAAAAGAAACACCCTGCCGTTACATTTCACGACAGGGTGTTTTGCTTTGAATGAATGATTATTTAATCATGTTTCTCACCTTCTTCATAATCTCTTAGCCTGATACCTAACCTGATCTTGTTCTCGATCTTAACCTGATCATCATTATACAGGTATTTTTTTAATCGCGAAATGGAGTTATATAAAGCAGCCTCCTTGAGTGCCGGTTCATTTACCTGCCATACAATTTTAATAATCTCTTCGCGGGTCATAAAATTACCCTTGTTTCGACAGAGTAAAGCTAACACCACAGTATCCAAATGGTTCAAATGGATATCTCCCTTATCAAACTTGAGTGATTGCTCATCAGGATAGAATTTAAACCGTCCGATTCGGAACTGATTATCGACGACGGAAGAAGAAATCATTTCGGCTTCAACCATCTTGTTGATTCGTAGCATTAATTCTACCAAACGATAAGGTTTACGTACATAATCACTATTCTCTATTCCAAACCCTGTTTCGTAATCTTCGTTACCATCGCGGGAGGTGGTAAAGATAATGGGAGTGTTACTGAATTTTCTGATTTGCTTTGCGATTCCAAAACCGTCGATACTACAATTAAGCATCACATCCAGTGTCACCAGATCCGGTACAAAACGCTGGAATTCAGCAATAGCCTCATCACCGTTGCTCACATACAAAACTTCATACTTTTGCATTTCAAGGAAACCGACAAGCGCGGTTCCCAAATTCAGGTCGTCTTCTACAACAAGTATTTTTTTCATTTGTTCTTACTTTTTAGGCAACACAATTTTAAAATTAGATCCTTTCCCTAATTCACTGGTAACACCAATGCTGCCACTGTGCTTTTCTATAATCGTTTTCACATAATTCAATCCGATACCGAATCCGTTTACTCTAACGTTATTATCTACCCGGGAATACTTATCAAATATATTATCAATTTTTTCAGCAGGTATTCCTATACCATTATCCTGGAAATTCAACACCACCGTATTAGTGGTAACTTTCACAACTATATCAATCTCTACAGACGCATTGGAATACTTGATTGAATTATCAATCAGATTTGAAAAACATTGCGTTAGCATTAGCCTATCAGCCGTTATTATTATCTCTGAGGACTCATATACCGTATTAATATTAACCTGTTTACTCGGTGTTGAAACAAACCTTTTCTTAATTTCATCAATCAACTTCACCAAATCAACCGGTAGTTTATTCAACACAAGCAAACCTTCTTCCACTCTGGCAAGTCCCACAATCATACTGATTGTACCATTAAGCTCTGTCAATGAGTTAATTGAGTTATTCA
>JAYFPP010000105.1:0-22610 GCA_034927635.1 Paludibacter sp. | reverse complement strand
AACATTCATTTTTAATAATTTGCGGAGAGGAAGAGATTCGAACTCTCGATACGATTCCACACCGTATATACGCTTTCCAGGCGTACCTCTTCAACCACTCGAGCACCTCTCCGAATTAGCGGCGCAAGTTAGCAAAAATTTGTGACATACAAATAATAATATTATTAATTTTGTAGATAGCCACGTAAAATTTTATGCAAACTAAATTGATTTTTTATTTGTCAGGTTAAAATTTAAAAAGATTTAAGGCATTTTGTGAAGTTGAGTGTATTACAGCTTCGGGACTGGTCGAAAGTGTTGTTGCGAGTTTCTCTGTAATGTATGATAAATAGGCACTTTCGTTCCTTTTGCCGCGAAAAGGCGCTGGTGTCAGATAAGGAGCATCTGTTTCCAGCATCAGATGTTTCAAATCAATGTTTTTTATTACATCACTTAAACCTGAATTTTTAAATGTAATGATACCGTTGATGCCCAGCAAAAAGCCACCGAAATTAAGAATGGCTTCTGCCTCTTCAACGGTGCCTGTAAAGCTGTGAAAGACGCCCGTTAAACCTTTGTTTTTATAAGGTTGCATCGCATTCATTGTTTCTGAAAAAGAATCTCTTACATGAATAATTACCGGTAGTTTGTATTCAAGTGCAAGATCAAGTTGTTGTTGAAAAGCAATGATTTGTTCTTTCAGAAAGGTCTTATCCCAGTATAGATCAATTCCTATTTCTCCTATGGCCAGATAGGGTCTTCTTTTCAATTCGGTTCGCACTAATTCCAGTTCGCTTGCATAATTCGCATTAATGCTCGTTGGGTGCAGGCCTATTGTGGCATAACAAAAATCCGGATAGTTTTTTTCCAGTTCCAGCATACGGGAAAGACTAGAGCTGTCGATAGCCGGCAGTACGATTTTTTTTACTCCGGCATCCTTTGCCCTTTGTATCACAGCCGCCCTGTCGTTATCGAACTCCTCCGAGTAAATATGAGCATGTGTGTCGATCATCGTTTATTCCCACTCAATGGTTGCGGGAGGTTTTGAACTGATGTCATAAACTACCCTGTTCACTCCTTTTACCTTATTAATAATGTCATTCGACATTTTTGCCAGGAACTCGTAGGGCAATTGTGCCCAGTCGGCCGTCATAGCATCGGTTGATGTAACCGCGCGGAGAGCAACGGCATTTTCGTAGGTTCTTTCATCACCCATAACGCCTACCGATTGAACGGGCAGGAGGATAACTCCGGCCTGCCAAACTTTATCATAAAGGTTCCACTCGCGTAATCCGTTAATGAAAATGTCGTCGGCTTCCTGCAATATGCGAACTTTTTCTTCGGTAATATCACCCAGAATTCTCACGGCCAAACCAGGTCCGGGGAAAGGATGGCGTTTGATGAGATGGCTCATCATTCCTAATTCGGTTCCTACGCGTCTAACTTCATCCTTGAAAAGTAAGCGGAGTGGCTCGCAAAGTTTAAGCTTCATCTTGTCGGGAAGTCCGCCTACATTATGATGCGACTTGATAACCGTGCCGGTGATGGATAATGATTCAATAATGTCAGGGTAAATGGTTCCCTGCGCCAGCCATTTTACATCTTTTATTTTATGCGCTTCTTTGTCAAAAACGTCGATAAAACCTGCGCCGATAATCTTTCTTTTCTTTTCAGGTTCCGAAACTCCTTTCAGATTGGTATAGAAATAATCTTTTGCATTTACGCCGATGACGTTCAGTCCAAGATGTTCGTAATCTTTCATTACTCTGGCAAATTCATCTTTTCTGAGCAGTCCGTGATCCACAAAGATACAGGTGAGATTTTTGCCGATTGCCCTGTTGAGCAGTACAGCTGCTACCGATGAATCTACACCTCCCGACAGTCCCAGAACAACTTTGTCGTCGCCGAGTTGTTGTTTTAATTCCTTTACGGTTGTCTCGATGAATGATGCAGGTGACCAATCTCTCTTGCAACCACAAATGTTGAGGAAATTCTCCAGCAGTAACATGCCGTCAAGTGTATGAAATACTTCCGGATGAAACTGCACTCCCCATGTTTTTTCGCCTTCTATTTTGTAGGCAGCTAATTCCACATCGGCAGTACTGGCAACTTTTTTGAAATGCTGAGGGATTTTTGTGATGCTATCGCCGTGCGACATCCATATCTGAGATCCTTTGTTAATCCCTTTGAAGAGTTCATCATCTCCTGAAACTGCGTCGAGGTTTGCCCGCCCGTATTCTCTGGAACCGGCAGCTTCCACTTTACCTCCTTCGGCATAAGCCATGAATTGTGCTCCGTAGCAGATGCCAAGAACAGGAATATTTCCGCGGATGGATGACAAGTCGGCTTTGAACGCTGTTGGATCATATACTGAGAAAGGACTTCCGGAAAGGATGACGCCTTTTATTTCAGTGGATATTCCCGGAAATTTATTGTAGGGAACAATTTCACAATAAACACTTAATTCGCGTAATCTTCTGCCGATAAGCTGGGTGGTCTGAGAACCAAAGTCGAGGATGATAATTTTTTCGAGCATACTTTATTGAAGTTTGCCGCAAAGGTACAAAAAATAAATTATTGTCCCATGGACTTGCGGTTATTCAGTTCATCCTGTGTTTTTGCTTTAATTTCAGGATTTTCTTTGATAAGTTGTCGCAGGTATTCTTCAGGATAACCCGGACGAAGGACACTTGGAGGTATTGCTTTGTCGTTTTGTATGAAACGTCCGTTTTCTTCCACTTTGATAACGCCATCAAGGTATTTAACCAGCAGATATTCTCCCAGTTTTTTCCATGCTGCCGTGGCATTTTCGGCCTGAGTGTTACTGAAACTGGTCAGGAATTCTCTGGCGTTGCTTTCGGGCAATCCGGTAACTGTTTTGTCGATACTCGGAATCATCGTATGGAAATTTGTTTCCCATTGCTGTTGCACCTTTTTTATATCGGGCATCATCAGGGAGTATTTCGAATAGGCATAGTTGGATACCCAGTTGAATGTCCAGAATGCGGATGTGGAAGAGTACTCAAGCAGACTTCCGTTTTTATCGCTGAAACAAAGCGGAATGCTGTTGATGCCACAATACATGGGAACATAAACTGATGATGCTGCGTCATCCACTCCAAACCACAGAATGCCTCCAACGTAGGGAGGAAGCCAGTTACGCATCTGGGCAACAAAAGAAAATCCTGTTTGCTGGGTGGCGATGGGTCGCTCGTGGTAATATTCTACTCCGTCGATTTTAAAACTAAGGGGTGATAAGCGCAATTTGCTTCCGTAAATTCCGGCTCCGAATCCTTTTGTAATATCAAGTTCAGTTCCTTCGTACTGGTCGCGCATGAAAGCTTTCATGTCCTGAATGCTGAGTTTTTTAACTGGTTTAATCCACAGAGGCATTCTCTCTAATGTTTCCCCTTTAATGTAAGTAATGAACTTCTCCATCTCGGGATTAGTTTGCCGGAAGAAGGTCCATACCCTTGCCTCGCAAGCTCTTAATGCGCCGTAATCGAGCGGGGCATAGGTGTCGGAGAAACTGAAATCCTTGTTTTTTCCTTTAAAATATCCCTGTTCGCGGGCAAAAGCAATTACATCCACCGAATAGAGGCAGTTGTTTTTGTCATCATAGGGGAAAGTGGTGATTCTGGCTTGGTTGGCGTGAGCAGAAATACAATCGTCCGGAATACGTTGAGCTACCCATACAGCACCTTTGTTTTTGGGTCCTTTGCCTATCATCTCCAGTATCCATACTTCGTTCGGGTCGGCAATAGAGAAAGATTCTCCTGAACTGTGATATCCGTACTCTTCAACAAGCGAAGTCATGACCCGGATAGCTTCACGGGCAGAACGGGAACGTTGCAGAGCAATGTACATCAGACTTCCGTAATCCAGAATTCCTGTAGTGTCGCGGAGTTCTTCACGTCCACCGAAAGTGGTTTCACCTATTGATACCTGATTTTCGTTCATATTACCTATGACCGAGTAGGTTTTTTCTACCTGCTTTATTTTTCCCAGGTATTTGCCTGTGTCCCATTCATAAATCTCCAACATGGCGCCGGGAGGATAGTTGCGTGAAGGATAATGATACAAGGCTCCATAAAGCATATATGAATCAGCAGCATAGGTAATCATCGTGGAACCATCAACCGTGGCCAGTTTTCCGGCAAGTAGATTGGTACACGAAAATACCTGAAAAGTAGTTGCTAAAAATATGATTGCTGAAATTAAAATCCTCATATATACACATGAACTAAAGGGAGAGCAAAGATAATACATTAATTTTATATTATTGTAATATTCTTACAGTTAGAAATAATGCAATAAATGAAAATTTTCTTAATTGCTTCAAATTATAAACGGCAATTTCGGGTTAATTTGCTTTGAGGAATATTATTTAAGGACAAATCACATCCGGAATGGGTTGAAATTTTGTATTTTTGCAAACTCATTTAATAGATTATGCAGTTAATGACAAAAATTAAAATTCTTATATGCATTACCGGGATATTTTTATATCTGAATGCAAATGCCCAAAACCATCAGCATGATGAGAAAAATGATTCCCTAACACACCGTCATCTGGCAGAAATCAATGTGCAGGGATCCATGCAGGGAAAACTGAATTTTCCACTCCAGACAATTGGAATTCATGAGATTCAGGGACATGGAGTCATGACTCCTGCAAACGCTTTGCATCACGTGCCCGGAGTTTCACTAAGCCGCGATGCCATTTGGGCAACGTCAATAAATATCCGGGGTTTTTCTGAGTCCAAACTCTTGTTTATGGTGGACGGTGATCGCATGCAGACCGCTACCGATATCGCAGGTGCATTGTCAACAGTCGACATGGGTAGTCTCGAAAGCATAGAAATAGTGAAAGGTGCCGGTTCTGTTTTGTTCGGTACCGGAGCAATGGGTGGAATCGTGAATTTTATCTCCCGACGTCCCGGCTATTCAAAGACATTTGGTTCCAACGGTAGTTTTAGTACCGGTTTTAGTACCGTGAATAATCTCTGGCAGAATAATCTGAATGTGAATTTTGCGAACCACGACTGGTACCTGGCGCTTGATGGAAGTTACCGTACGGCACAAAACACCACGACTCCCGGAGGTGTTCTGAATAATAGCCAGTTTAATGATGCCTCATGGGGACTCAGAGGTGGAATGAAAAACGGGGAAAATCAGGAACTGCTTGTTAATTACAGTCATTTTGAAGCGTGGAATGTCGGTTTGCCGGGAGGGAGTGCTTTCCCGACCAATGCAACAGTACGTTATCTTGGGTTTACACGGAACCAGTTGAGTGGCGAATATATTTTTACCGCACTGACTCCTGTGGTGAAAGACCTTAGAATAAAAGCTTATACCCAGAATATCAGTCGCGATGTTGAAAATATTGTGAATGCTACCACCGCGATTTTCCCCGGAAGCCTTAATGTTACTTCGGGAGTGAAAGCTACAGCCGATTTGTATTTCAATCATTATAATACCATGACGGTAGGAGCGGAAGGATGGCTTCGTAATCATCAAACCAGCCGGTTGAAGATTTCAACTGCATCGGATACAATACTTATTGGTGAACAACCAACGCCCGATGCAAAAATGCTGGATGCCGGAGTTTTTGCTCATTATAAATGGGTGGTGGATCCCAAATACTGGACAGTCAATGCCGGTGTCAGGCTGGATCTTATTCGTACTGCTAATGATACAGCATTCAAAGAAATATTTAAATATAAATATGTGAATGGTGTAAAAACTGAAATGCCGGTAAGTCAGGCGATACTTTTTCAAAAGGGGCTGACGTACGAACCGGCTTATTCCATTCATGTGGATGTGGTGTACAACCCTACGGACAGGCATCAGTTGATTTTTTCAGTCGCTAACGCATATCGGGTAGCATCTCTGGAAGAAAGATTCAAGTATATCGATCAGGCAGGTACGCTCAGAGTAGGAGACCCTGATCTAAAGCCGGAAAAAGGATTTTTTGCCAATCTGAGTTATTCCTACAAAGGTAGGAGTCTGATGATAAGGACTGATATGTTTGCAAATTATCTTTTCGATCTTATTACAGAAAAATTAGGGACCTACACCCCTGTCAACGGAGCTCCTGTTCAGGCCTGGATTAATACCAATATCGACAGGGCGCTGTATCTTGGTGGAGAGGCTGAATTGAAATGGTTAATAACTCCGGATGTAGAATTCGCGACCCATGCTTCCTATGTTTATGCGGTGGATCTTGCTACAAAAGAACATTTAGCACTGATTCCACCTTTGCACGGTGTAGCTGCGTTGCATTACCATTTTCATGAAAAACTCGGTGCATATGCCGAGATGGATTGGGAATATGAGCTGGAAAATGAACATGGTGCAGGGCAGGAGGCTCACCGTCATGCCATATTTAATGCCGGATTCCATACAATACCCCGCAGAATGGGATTTGCTGATGTGCAGTTATTCGGGGGTGTACATAATATGTTGAATAAAGCTTACGAAGAACATTTGTCGTCACTCCGCGGAATTAACCGTCTGGAGCCGGGGAGAAACTTTTTTGTAAAGGCGAAGGTGAGTTGGTAGAGAATAGCGAAGAACGAATAGGGAATAGCGTAGAGACACCGCATGCGGTGTCTCTTAGTGATGAATGATAAGTGATAAGTGATGAATGATAAGTGATGAATGATAAGTCGCTGATTAAAATAGCATTTACACAATTACACAATTACACAACACATATGAACTACGGTTTTTACAATTCGCCTTACGGGCAATGCTGTATGGCGTTTACAGAAGGTGGTCTTTCGGCATTAATTTTTGCTGAAAATGAGGTGTGCGCTCTTGAAGATTTGCAGCAGCGATTTCCGAAAGTTGTGTTTGCCCGGGACAATCGTCAGGCTGAGGTTTTTGGAGAAAAGATTTTTATAAAAAAAGAATCGGTTGCTCTGCAGCCTGAAGGAACTGTTTTTCAGCAATCTGTTTGGAAAGCGTTGATGGAAATCCCCGAAGGGACTGTCTGTACTTACAAAGAAATTGCTGAAGCTATCGGAAAGCCCAAAGCTGTGCGCGCTGTCGGCACGGCCATCGGTGCTAATCCGATTTCTTTTCTGATACCTTGTCACCGTGTGATACGTACCGATGGAAAATTGGGAGGATATCGTTGGGGACTGGGTCGAAAAGTACAGATGCTAAAGGCAGAGGGACTACAGAAATGAAGCAATGATTGTGCTTATTTCTTCCAGAAATTTTACATCTGTTTCATCCAGTACATCAAATTTTTCACTGTCCACATCCAGCACTCCGGCAACTTTTCCATGAGTGTCGAAAACAGGCACAACTATTTCAGCCACAGAAAGCGAACTACAGGCGATATGTCCCGGAAACGCATTCACATCAGGGACAAGCATGCTTTTTTGTTCTTTCCATGCTGTTCCACAAACGCCTCTGCCATAACGGATGCGCGTACATGCTACCGGTCCCTGAAAAGGTCCCAGCACCAGTTCTTCGTTCTTTACCAGATAAAATCCTATCCACCACCAACCGAAAGTCTGATGTAAGGCTGCGGCAATATTTGCCAGATTGGCAGTAAGATCAGTCTCGCCCCCGGTTAGACTTCTGATTTGCGGAATCAGTGCGTTGTATTTCTCTTCTTTTGATGCACAGGGTGTTATTGTAAGATCTTCAGCCATAATTACAATTTCTTTTCCCAATAAAACATTTTTGGAGCACATTCATCAAATCCAAGTTCTTTGTAAACCTTCATTGCGCCGGGATTGTCTTCCCTTACTTCAAGGGACATTTTGCAGCATCCGCGCTCTTTTGCCACTTCAGTAAGTTGTTTTATAATAAGTTTGCCAAGCCCTTCTCCACGAAAAGTATCCAGAACCACTACATCATGTATGTAAATATAGGGTTGAATGTTGAAGGTAGAGTAATTGGTGAAAATAGTTGCCATTCCGGCGTAAGTATCTCCTTTTTTCATTAACAGAATTTCCGCAGTAGGATGATTCTTTAAACCTTTTATCAGCTTTATTTGTTTTTCTTTGCTCAAAGGTTCGTGGTCGCCCATAGGGTCAAGCATGTAGTGGTTTAGCAGTCCGAGAAAAGCCGTCGTGTGGGTAAGATTGTTCCAGTCACAAAATTCAAAAGTGATGTAAGATTGCATGTCAGATTACGTTTTATTAAAAGAGCATAAAGATATACATTTTTATTTTGATACACATAAAATATTCCTTTACTTTGCAATTGTTAAAATGCAAATCTTAAGAATTAACATACAAAATATTAAAAAAGAAAAAATTATTGAAAATGAAAAAACTGAAGTTGTTACTTGTAGGTCTGATTTTGCTGGGAAGCTCTGTCAGCCTGATTTCGCAGCAAATGCCCCCTGTGCCGGTGGATGCTAAAGTACGTTATGGAAAACTGGAAAATGGTCTGACATATTATATCCGCCACAACGAACAGCCCAAACAAAGAGCCGAATTTTATATCGCTCAGAATGTGGGAGCTATTCTTGAAAATGATGATCAGAACGGATTAGCACATTTTCTCGAGCATATGGCATTTAACGGTACCAAAAATTTTCCTGACAAACGCATTATTGAGTATTTTGAGTCGATCGGAGTTAAATTCGGCACTAATATAAATGCTTACACATCACTTGATGAAACAGTTTACAATCTTTCCGACGTACCTACAACCCGTCAGGGAGTGATTGATAGTGCCTTGTTGGTGTTGCACGACTGGTCGGGATTTATCACCCTGGCTGATAAGGAGATTGATGCCGAACGTGGGGTGATTCGCGAAGAATGGAGAACAGGAGCAGGTCCTGAACGCCGCATGTGGAAAGCGTCCAATTATCTGAAGTATCCGGGGTCGCAATATGCCAAACGTGATGTAATCGGTGATACTGCCGTTATCAATAATTTTTCATATCAAACCTTGCGTGATTATTATCAAAAATGGTATCGTCCTGATCAACAGGCAATATTTATTGTAGGTGATGTGGATGTTGACGCTGTTGAAGCAAGAATTAAAACCATGTTTGCCGACATTACCGCTAAACCCAATGCAGGTGAGCGTCCGGTTTATCCGATAGGTAATAATACAGAACCGATTATTTCGGTAGTAAAAGATGTTGAAGCACGTATGACCAGGATTGAACTCGAATACAAACACGAAAAACTGTCAGACGAACTGAAGTTGTCGATGGCTGGCTATATGACTGGAATAGTAAATAATATTATTTCAACCATTATGGGTTATCGTTTTGATGAACTTACTCAACAGGCTGATGCACCTTTTGTGGGAGGCTATGCGCAGTATGGTGAACTGGTGAAATCAACCGATGCTTTTCAGTTACTGGCAATTCCAAAAGAAGGAAAAGAACTGGAAGGATTGAAGGCTTTATTGCTGGAGACAGAAAAGATGAAACGTTTCGGGTTTACCAATTCAGAAGTGGAGAGAGCAAAAACAGATATGTTGAAATCTCTGGAAAATGCTTATAATGACAGAGATAATCAGAAAAACCGTAATCTCGTACGGGAATATGTACGGCATTTTCTGAGTCAGGAAGTTATTCCTGGTGTTGAATGGGAATACCAGACATATCAGGCAATGATGCCTCACCTTACAGCGGACCTGATTAATCAGGCAGCAAAAAGTTATGTAACCGACGAAAATATGATTGTTTCGTTTATGGCACCCGATAAACCGACAGTATTGATTCCGTCTGATGAAGTAATTTTACAAACAATAAAAGATGTAAAATCGGCTGAATTAACTGCAAAAGCAGAAGAAAACCTGAACAGACCGTTGATTGAGAAAGCCCCCAAAGCAGGCAAAATCAAAAAGGCGACTAAAAACGAGGTTTTTGGTACCACAGAATGGACTTTGTCGAACGGTGTAAAGGTGATTTTCAAAACAACAGATTTTAAAAAGGATGAAATCCTGCTTACAGCCTTCAGTGAAGGTGGCCTTTCGAAAATGAAAAACGAAAGTGACCTGATATCAGGAACGCTCGCTGCCTCTATTGTATCTAATAATGGGTTGGGAGAGTTTTCGCAGATTGAATTAAGTAAGATGCTTACCGGCAAAATAGCTACCGTAAGCCCTTCTATAGGTGCTTATGATGAGGGATTCTCAGGAAAATCATCGGTTACTGATTTTGAAACCATGATGCAGTTGATCAATCTTTATTTCACAGCGCCGCGAAAAGATGACAATGCCTATGGTGCTTTGGTGAATATTTACAAAACAACCCTTGCCAATAATGCCAGTGATCCACGAAGAGCATTCTCGGATTCTGTTACTGTGATGATCAATAATCATCATGAAAGGACGGTGTTGCTGAATCTTAATACCCTTGAATCAATGAATCAGGATAAAGCCCTGGCTTTCTTCAAAGAAAGATTTGCAGCACCTTCCGATTTTACATTTATTTTTACCGGAAATGTGAACCCCGAAGATGAGTCGGTAAAACAGGCTGTGTTGACTTATTTAGGCGGACTGAAATCAAAGAAGGTAAGTGAGCAATTTACCGACAATAAAATCCGGAAACCACGTGGATTGGTAAATAACCATTTTGCCAGAGAAATGCAGATTAAGAAAGCATCCAACTTTATTTTGTATTCAGGTGCTTTGCCATATAATATTGAAAACAGAACAGCTATGACCGCTATCGGGAATATCCTGAATATGCGTTATCTGGAAAGTATTCGTGAAAAAGAGGGTGGTTCCTATGGTGTAGGCGTACGGGGTTCTCTGGGCAAGGTGCCTGTCAGCGAGGCTGTGCTGATGATGCAGTTTGATACTGACCCTGAAAAACAGGCTCGCCTGATGAAGGTGATTCACAGTGAAGTGGATGAAATTGTAGCAAACGGTCCACGCCCTGATGATCTTCAGAAAGTAAAAGAAAATATGATCAAGAAATATTCCGAAGATCTGAGAGAAAACAGTTGGTGGTCGGGCACACTTGTAAATTTCTATCATGATAAAATTAATTATGTAGAAGATTATACTGCCGCAGTTGAAGCCCTCACTGCTGAAAAGATACAGTCAACCCTGAAGAAATTAACAGAACAGGGGAATATCCTGGAAGTGGTGATGAAACCCGCTGAATAAGCTAATCGGAAAACTTGTTAAACCATATAAGTCATATAAGTATCATATAAGTTTAGGTGCAGTGATGTTGAACTGATTTAATATTTTATAATCAACATAAATCTGCACAATTACATCCATAGAGAATGTAAAAACTTATATGATACTTATATGACTTATATGGTTTATTATTAAAAATTAAAAATAAATCGCACAAAATTTGGTTTGTACCTGATTGTTTTTGTTATTTTGCACCCGAATTCCAGTGAATTGTTTCTAACACCCTTTACATATGTCAAAAAACCTAGTTGTTGTAGAGTCTCCTGCAAAAGCGAAAACGATTGAAAAATTTCTCGGTCCCGATTATCAGGTCATGTCAAGTTTCGGACACATCCGCGATTTGGCTGAAAAAGGTATCGGAATTGATTTTGATAATAATTACAAACCTCTTTACGTAGTCTCTACAGATAAGAAGAAAGTCGTTTCAGAGCTGAAAAAAGCTGCCAAAGCAGCGGAAACAGTCTGGTTGGCTTCCGATGAGGACCGTGAAGGAGAAGCCATTGCATGGCATTTGTTTGACGAACTGAAATTAGACAAAAAGAATACAAAACGAATTGTCTTTCATGAGATTACAAAAGATGCTATTCTGAATGCCATCGAACATCCGCGAGAAATTGACGATAATCTGGTTGATGCGCAACAAGCCCGCAGGGTGCTTGACCGTATCGTTGGATTTGAATTGTCACCTGTTCTGTGGCGGAAAGTAAAACCTTCGCTCTCAGCCGGAAGGGTGCAGTCGGTGGCAGTTCGCCTGATCGTTGAACGGGAGCGTGAAATCAATCAGTTTGTTGCAGAATCGGCATACAGGGTAAATGCTCTGCTTAATACTACAGATATCAATGGAAATCCTGTTGTGCTTAAAGCCGAATTGCAGCATCGTTTCACTGAGAAACAGGAAGCGCTTGATTTTCTGGAACACTGTAAGAATGCTGATTTTAAAGTAGAAGATATTGTAACAAAACCGGCGAAGAAGTCGCCTGCTCCTCCTTTTACAACATCGACCTTACAACAGGAAGCTTCGCGTAAGCTGGGATTCTCTGTTTCGCAGACCATGCGCGTAGCTCAGTCGCTATACGAATCGGGAAAGATTACCTATATGAGAACCGATTCGGTGAACCTGTCGGATTTGGCCATCAATATATCGAAAGCTGAAATTAAGTCGATGGCAGGTGATAATTACGTGAAAGTGCGCCGTTTTACCACCAACACCAAAGGTGCTCAGGAAGCCCACGAAGCCATTCGCCCCACTTACATGAATGCTCATACAGTGGATGGAACGGCACAGGAAAAGAAATTATACGATCTGATATGGAAACGCACCATCGCTTCTCAAATGGCAGATGCCGAGTTGGAGAAAACTTCAATTTATATCAATTGCTCCTGCAATAAATATCAGTTTGTAGCTACAGGTGAGGTAATCGTTTTCGACGGATTCCTTAAAGTGTATATGGAGTCAACCGACGACGAAGATGTAGAAGTTGAAGGTTTGCTCCCGGCTTTGAAAAAAGGTGAGCCTTTGACCATTGACGAGATCGCTGCGCAGCAAAGATTCTCGCAAAAGCCTCCGCGTTACAGTGAAGCAAGTCTGGTGCGAAAACTGGAGGAACTTGGTATTGGCCGACCTTCAACCTATGCTCCGACCATTACAACCATTCAGAATCGCAGTTATGTGGAAAAAGGAGATCGTCCCGCTGAAAAACGAGATTTCAATCTTCTCCGCCTGAAAGAAGGAAAAATTACCGATAAGATTAAATCAGAAAATACTGGAGCAGAAAAATCAAAGCTTTTCCCAACAGATATAGGTATCGTGGTGAATGATTTCCTGACTGAATATTTTCCCGACATTTTAAATTATAATTTTACCGCGCAGGTTGAAAAAGAATTCGATAGTATTGCCGATGGCAAAATTGAATGGGTGAAATCCATCGATAAATTTTACAAGAAGTTCCATCCGGTGGTGGAAGATACGATGAAGAACTCCGAACGTCAAGTAGGCGAACGGGTATTAGGTGTTGATCCTAAATCCGGAAGGAAGCTAACCGTTAAGATTGGTCGTTTCGGGCCGATAGCCCAGATTGGGACGGCAGAGGAAGAAGAAAAGCCTGTTTTTGCATCACTGAGGAAAGAGCAGTCGCTGGAGAGTATTACGTTGGAAGAAGCGTTGGAGCTGTTTAAATTACCCCGTCAGATTGGTAGTTTTGAGGACAAGGAAATGGTGGTTGCTGTTGGTCGTTTCGGGCCGTATATCCGGCACGATGGCAGTTTTTATTCCTTACCGAAAACTGAAGATCCGATGACGGTAACGGCTGAAAAAGCCATTGAAATCATAGGAGAGAAAAGGGAAGCAGAGAAGAACAAGCTCATCTGTGCATTGGGAGTAAAAGGCGAATATCAGGTACTGAACGGTCGTTTCGGACCATATTTCACTTTTGAAAAAAATAACTATAAGATTCCAAAGAGTATCGATCCGCAAACACTCACTGCAGAGAAATGTCAGGAGTTGGTAGCGCAACAGGGAACAACATCTCCTAAGAAAAAAGGATTTGCAAAAAAGAAGAAATAAATTATTCAACAGGCATATGAAAAAATTGTTATTTTTAATTCTGATAATTTCAAGTGTGCAGATTGGCAGTGCTCAGCAGTCATTTTCATTGACTGATGGAGAACCTGCTTTGGTATATACTTTACCAAAAACCGAACTTTGTTTTGAAGTGATGGTGGAGAAGGTCGTTGAAAAACCGGGAATATTTTATCTTTATTCACAAAGATATCTTGCCACTGATAAGGTAATACTTGAGGAAAAAACTACATACAATGTAAAAGAGATAAGGGTTGTGAGCCGTTCGATTCCTGATGTTACGAGAAGATTTTCGGTGGTACCCGCTGAAAAGTCAGCTTTAAAAAATATAATGGTTGACGGGCAGGGTATTTTATGTGGAGTGAATTGTACGCCGGAGAAAAAAGTTGTTGAAATTAAAAAAGAGATTGTGCGTGAGGATCCGTTTGCTAATTTAATCTCAAGAGATATATTGCCGCTGACGCAGGAGTATATGTTGGCAGGTTCAACCGCTAAGCTTGCCGAAGGAGCTGCCAAACTTATTTATGATATCCGTGAGAGCCGAATAAATCTTCTTACGGGAGAGATGGACCAGCTTCCTTCTGATGGTGATGCCCTGAAGATAATGTTGACCGGGCTTGATCGTAAGGAAAAGGAATTGACAGAATTATTTACCGGTTCACGGACTATGGAGACTTCGGTGCATCATCTTACCATCATCCCGGATTCGGCACAACTTGAGACAATACTGTTCCGGCTTTCGGCCAAACGTGGCTTAGTTGATAAAGACGATATGGGAGGTGAACCATTTTATATCAGCATCAATCCTGAGAAAATTCAGGTGCGTGCGGCCGATCCAAAGGCCAAGCCGGTGAAAATTGGCTTGTACACGGTGCTTCCGGCACAAACCTCCGTAAAAATCAGTGATGGTGTAAACACATTGTTAGAGAAAAAGTTTTTCATCCCTCAGTTCGGGGTACTGATACCTCAACCTGAGAGTCTTTTTAAATCACAGAAAGTGAAAGTAAAGGTTGATGTGGAAACGGGCAGACTGATGTCGATAGAAAATTAAAACAACAAAAAAGGGCTATTAAAAGCCCTTTTTGTTATACATTAAATCTGAAATGCATGATGTCGCCATCCTGCACCACATATTCCTTTCCTTCAACATTCATTTTTCCGGCCTCCTTACAGGCAGCTTCCGATCCTAGAGCAACAAAATCGTCATATTTAATGACCTCTGCGCGAATAAAGCCTTTCTCAAAATCGGTGTGAATTACTCCGGCACACTGGGGAGCTTTCCAGCCTTCGTGGAAAGTCCATGCACGTACTTCCTGCACGCCGGCAGTAAAGTAAGTCTGAAGATTCAGTAATTTATATGCTGATTTGATCAGACGGGCTACTCCCGACTCGGTGAGCCCGACTTCCTCAAGGAACATCTGACGTTCTTCGTAGGTTTCCAGTTCGGCAATATCGGCTTCAGTGGCGGCGGCAACTACAAGGATTTCCGCATTTTCGTCCTTAACCGCTTCCCGTACAGCATCCACATAGGCATTGCCGTTCACAGCCGATGCCTCATCAACATTACAGATGTACATTACGGGTTTGTCAGTGAGAAGGTATAAATCTTTCACGAGAGGTTTCTCTGCTTTATCCAGTACCACCGTTCGTGCCGATTTTCCCTGTAATAATACATCCCGGTATTTTACAAATATGTCGTAAATTATTTTAGCCTGCTTGTCGCCACCGGTTTGTGCCTGTTTTTGTACTTTCGATATACGGCTCTCAATGGTTTCAAGATCTTTCAGTTGCAATTCTGTGTCAATTATTTCTTTGTCACGAACAGGATTAATACTGCCATCGACATGAACAATGTTGTCATTCTCAAAACAACGCAGCACATGTATGATGGCATCCGTTTCGCGAATGTTGGCTAAGAACTTATTACCAAGTCCTTCGCCTTTGCTGGCGCCTTTTACCAAACCGGCAATGTCGACAATCTCAACAGTAGTAGGAACTATCCTTTGTGGATGTACCAGTTCTGCAAGCATATTCAGCCTTTCATCGGGCACCGTGATTACTCCGACATTCGGTTCGATGGTGCAAAAAGGAAAATTTGCCGCCTGTGCTTTTGCATTCGATAAACAGTTGAAAAGGGTCGATTTTCCTACATTTGGAAGGCCGACTATACCGCATTGTAACGCCATTATTGATATTTTATGAATTGGGGTGCAAAGATAGTGAAAATTGTTGAACTGTTGAATTGTTGTGTTTTTGAATCGTTATACATGCTGACACAAAACGTGAGTCAGACCTCCTGATGCAGCTAAATTGCCCTGTATTTTATGATTTCAAAGCATCAGATAATGACAACATGGTGGGAGCATCTTCAATATTTTCTTTCGTTTCCGGAGATTAAATTTGAGTTTTGAAAAAAAATAATAACTTTGTATTTGACTTGGTCATTTTTCTGAAGGAAATGAAACCTGGGAGAAAATGAAAACACATGAAGAAACGCTGACACGGATCTGTGCTCATAATTAATAATCTACAATAACTACCAATACCCGTTTTAAAGAACTGGTATTGATCGGGAATTGTACTGATGGAGCCGTATAAAGTAAAAGATAATACAATGAAAAAAGCAAACAGAATGAAAAAGATATTTTTTCTTTTGTCGATCCTTATTGTCTGCGCCTGTACAGAGCAGAATGAATCCCGCATGACAAGCCGGTTAAGGGCACCGGCATATCCGCTGATTAATATCGATACTTATACCAATGCATGGCTGTTTGGTGATACTTTATACAAACATCAACCATTGCACTGGACAGGAAAAGAGTTTCCATTACTGGGCGCAGTTCGTGTAGATGGGAAGGTATATCGCTTTTTAGGCATTGAAAACAACCTGCTGAAACCGGTACAAAAAATGGGAGAAAGTGAACCCTGGACGGCCCGCTATGTTAATGAAGCACCTAAGTCCGGCTGGATGACAAGGAATTTTGATGATAAAAGCTGGAAAAAGGGAGAAGGTACTTTCGGTAAACGTGATAACCATAATATTAACACTTTATGGGAAAGTGAGCATATTTGGGTACGACGCGAGTTTACCCTCGATAATGATTTATCAGATCAGAAAGTATTTTTGGAATACTCTCACGACGATGATGTTGAGATTTATATTAATGGAATAAAAGTCGTCAGTATATCGGACAGATGTCAGGATAATGCTTCGCATGAGCTTAAAGGAGATGCGCTGTTATCGTTGCAGAAAGGGAAAAATGTCATTGCAGCCTACTGTCGCAATAAAGGGGGATTTGCCTATCTTGACCTGGGATTGAGCATGGAAGTATATGGACAGCCATGCTTTGCCGAAACGGCGGTGCAAAAATCAGCTGAGGCGCTTCCAACACAAACTATTTATAATTTTACCTGCGGACCGGTCGATCTGGAGATAACTTTCACAGCTCCATTGCTGATGGATGACCTTGAGTTGTTATCGCGACCTGTAAATTACATCTCTTATAAAGTAAAATCAAATGATTCGCAGTCACATGAAGTGGATTTGTATTTGGAGGCAGGTACTGCCTGGGCGTTGAATATGTTTAATCAGGCAAGCCAAAGCGAAACTTTTGAAAAGAACGATTTGTTATATCTGAAAACCGGAAGTAAGCAGCAGCAGATACTAGGTAAAAAAGGAGATGATGTGCGTATTGATTGGGGATATTTTTATTTGTGTGCCGAAAAGGAGAATACACGTTCGGCAGTGGGAAATTGTTATTCAATGCGGATGAATTTCAGGAATACCGGCTCATTGGACAGGAAAAACCCGGTTGCACCCGATGAGCAGGACAGACTTGCTTTATCACGTTCTCTGGGAAAAGTAAAAAGGTCGGTGAACGGGTATTTTATGTTGGGCTATGACGATATATATTCAATCCAGTATTTCGGAGAAAATCTTCGTCCCTACTGGAACAGAAACGGCGACAAATCAATTCAGGATGTTTTCTCAACGGCTGCAGGCGAATACAATAAATTAAAGAAAGCCTGCGATAAATTTGATAATACTCTCATGATTGAAGCCACCCGGTGTGGGGGTGTGGAGTATGCCGAACTATGTGCCCTGGCTTACAGGCAGTCGGTATCAGCACATAAGTTGTTGCAGGCACCGAACGGCGATTTACTTTTCCTTTCAAAAGAAAATTATAGTAGCGGTTCAATTGCAACTGTTGATGTTACCTATCCTTCAGCGCCTTTGTTTTTGTTATACAATGTCGATCTGATGAAAGGCATGTTGAATCCTATTTTTTATTATGTTGAAAGCGGGAAATGGGGACAACCTTTTGCTCCTCATGATGTAGGTATCTATCCAATAGCTAATGGTCAGGTAACTACCACCTACCTTCCTGTGGAAGAATCGGGGAACATGTTGATTCTGGCAACGGCAATTGCCACAATGGAAGGAGATGCCCGTTATGCTGAACAGCACTGGAACACGCTTTCGCAATGGGCCGATTTTCTTGTTAAGAAAGGTTTTGATCCCGATTATCAGGAAAATACAGATGTTTTTGCCGGAAGCTCCGCTCATAATGCTAACCTTTCAATTAAAGCTATTCAGGGCATAGCTTCCTACGGACGTTTGGCAGATATGCTGGGTAAGAATGATATTGCCCAGAAATACACAGCTTTGGCACGAAAAATGGCACTGGAATGGGTTAAAAAAGCAGATGACGGCGATCATTATCGTTTTGCTTTTGATCAGCCCGGAACCTGGAGTCAAAAGTATAATCTGGTATGGGATAAGATAATGAAAATAAATGTTTTCCCCCATGAAGTGAGGGAAAAGGAAATTGCTTATTATCTTACCAAACAAAATGAGTTTGGTTTACCACTTGATAGCCGGCACCAGTATACAAAGGCCGACTGGATTGTATGGTCGGCCACATTGGCGCGCAGTACCTCCGATTTCCAGCAACTGATCACGCCACTTTACCGTTTTGTGAATGAAACTACCGACCGTATTCCTATGTCCGACTGGTACTGGACCGATAAGCCACAACACGTTTCGTTCCGGGCCAGATCAGTGCTTGGAGGTTATTTTATTAAAATGATGGAAGATAAGTTGATCTCTCAATCAAATTAATCATGCAAATCATAAAACAACTGATAATAGTAGCTTGCTGTATTTGCGCCTTAGATGCTTATGCAGAAGAGTCCTCGGGCGGACTTTTATTTACTTCCAGCAAAGAAAAAGTAGATAAAAGAACATCGCTTGTGCTTTTCGGCGATAAACTTCAGAGATTTGAGGATACCTTCAGTGTCAGCTTCGATTTATCTATCTGGGATATTAGTCAGTTCGGACATATATTCAGGGTGATTAACAAACAAAGACAAGAAGTCGAATTTGTTTTTGTCAACTTCTACGGTACCGATAATATGTATCTCGATTTTCATAGCCCGATTACACATGAATCGGTTCAGATTCCCATCACTAAAGAGGATATTGACAAAAAGATAACTTTACACTTCGATATGAACTTTGATCTGAAGCAAGATAAGGTGACGATCACCCTGAGGGATAAAAAATATACCTGCGCAGCTGTAGGACTTGAAAATCCGTCATTTCTGCAGTTTGCTTTTGGCTTGTATGGATTGAATCTGGATGTTCCACAGATGTTGATCCGGAATTTACGTATTGAGGATGGAAAAGGGAAATTGTTTTTCTTCCCATTGGAAGAACCTGAAGGTGAGTTTGCCTACGACAAAATAGGTAAGGTCAAAGCCCGGGTGAAAAATCCTGAATGGATAATTAATAAACATTTCTATTGGCAGAAAAAATCAGAATTCAGGGTAAAGAATAAGGCCTGCGTGACTTACGATGAAGCAAATAACCGGATTATGATTGTTGGCAATAGTGGGATAACATCTTACTATCCCCGTTATGAAAAAACTGAGAAGAATAGTTTTGGAACGCTTCCTTCTGATTTTAATGTGAACGATGCTATTTTCGATCCGCATTCGCAGCAATGTTATGTGTTCAATACAAAATGGACATCAAAGCCGGAGATAAAACTGAATAATTTGTCAGTTAGATTTCTCAGCGACCTTGACGAGAGAAATTTTCTCCACCATAATAGTTTTTTCTCCTCTGACGGCGATTTGTACCAGTTTGGCGGCTATGCAAAACATTCATATTATGATAAAATTTCACGCTATAACGATGAAATGCAACGGTGGGAATTTGTTGATTTCAAAGGCGATAAAATAACTCCCCGCTATTATTCTGCAGTGGGTGACGGCCCAGGTCCCGATGAAAAATTGCTTTTTGGTGGTTTTGGCAATGAAACCGGGAGACAGGAACACGGTGGACACAATCTGTACGATTTGCATGTATTGAACTTAGCAAAAAAAACGATTACCCCGTTGTGGAGTCTCCATGAATTACCTAAACTGGAATTCATTCCCGGTAATAATCTAATATTAAGTAAAGATAAAAAGAGTTTCTATGCGCTGTGTTATGCGCATCATATTCCAAAGACAACCGGATATTTGTATCGCTTTAATCTGAAAGACGGGACATATGATATAATGAGCGATTCCATTAATTTTACGTCGGAAGACATGAATACCTCGGTTAATTTGTTTTACAGTCAGCAAATGAACGAGTTTTATGCCGTCATTCGCGAATTTTCAGATAAAAGTAAAGAAAACCGTATTCAGATTTATTCATTGTTGTCACCTCCGATTACAAAATCCTATCTGGAAGCTGCCATTCGTTCTCATATTTCTTATTTGTGGATATTACTTGCCTCAGGTGCTCTTGTAATAATTGCTCTGAGTATGTATTTTCTGTGGCGTTCAAAAAATAACAGAAAAGCAACCATAAGAAAAGCTCAGTCTGATGCGATCCATTTGCCACTCGAAGAAGCTTATAACAGAAAGATTCAAAAGCAGTCGGCTGCTTATGTATTTGGAAATTTCACTGTTTACGACAGAAAAGGAATGGATATCAGTTATCGTTTCAGTATGAAACTGAGGGCGTTATTTTCACTGGTGCTTTTGAATAGCAATGGTGAATCCGGAATTACCACCGAGCATTTAACAATGACTTTGTGGCCGGATAAAGATGTAAACGGAGCCAAAAATATACGTGGCGTTACAATTAACCGTTTGCGTAATATTCTGGAAGATATTGAAGGTATTTCACTGGTTCATCAGAATCATCAGTGGTTTTTTGTTTTCGAACAAACTTTCTATTGTGATTATCTTGAATATTCGAATGTTTTGCGCAACTTACAACAATCATCAGGTCAGGAGTCCTACCTGACTTTTATGGAGCAACTCATAGCTATTGTCCGAAACGGAGTGTTTCTGTTAAGTGTACACGATCCGGGTGTCGACAATTACAAGTCGAAAGAAGAAGAAAAACTGGGACAACTTCTCAAAGATTATATTAACTATTTGTACGGAGACAAACAATATCAAAAAGTAATTCTTATATCCTCGACCTACTTTGGGGTAGAAGCTTTGAATCAGGAGATACTGGATATATGTATAAAATCTTATCATAAACTTGGAAAAAAAGAAGAAGCAAAATCATTTCTGAAGAATTATAAACGTACCTATAAGTTACTGACGGGAGAAGAATACAAAGGCGGAGACTCATCTTCGTCCCAGAAAGAATTTTAATCCGAATTACCATCTTTTTTACCATGTAACCCACTTTGTAACCCAAATAATAATCAATCGTTTTCTACTTTTGGCCTGACTTTAAATTACACAAGTAGTCTGCTGAAATGAAGAAATCGAAATTAACACAAAAACTTGCTGCTATTATTTTATTGATGTCGGCCGGGCAACTATCCCTTGCCGAAACCAAAACCGGAAATCAATCCGATGAGTATAAACCCGCGTTTGAATTTTCCCTTCGCGCGCCGTCAGTTCCACTTATCCTTTCCGATCCAAACTTTTCAATCTGGTCGCCTTACGATCGTTTGAATGAAGCTAACTCTCAACACTGGACTGGTGCCGAGCATCCCATAATTGGTGTGCTACGCGTGGATGGCAAAGCTTACCGTTTTATGGGGAAAGATAAACCCTGTCTCGAATCCGTTATTCCTGCCGAAGCAAATAAATACTGGACTGCTGCATATACTTTTGATAAACCCGAAGGGAAATGGACTGATCTTAGTTATGACGACAGTTCATGGAAAAAAGGAGAAGCTGCGTTTGGCACTCCTGATTTGTCGCGTGTAAAAACCCATTGGCGCACATCAGATATATGGGTACGTCGTACCTTTAATATTAATGATGATCTGAGTCGCGATCAAATCCTTCTGATGTATTCACACGACGATGAGTTTGAACTTTATCTGAACGGAGAACGTTTAGTGAAAACCGATTATTCATGGAAGAATGATGTGCAGTTGGTACTCAGTAATGCACAAAAAAAGAAATTAAAAAAAGGTAAAAACGTAATAGCTGCGCATTGTCACAATACCACAGGTGGAGCTTATGTTGATTTCAACCTTTATAAAAAGATTAACCGTGGAGGTTTTGATATGGAAGCTGTTCAGAATGCAGTTGATGTATTGCCGACACAAACATTTTACTCCTTTACCTGCGGTCCTGTTGAACTTGATCTGGTATTTACCGCTCCACTGTTGCCCGATGATCTGGATTTGGTTTCGACTCCTGTAAATTATATTTCGTACAGGGTACGCTCGACAGATAAAAAAGATCACGAGGTACAATTATATATAGAAACAACTCCCCAACTCGCTGTACACGATCTTTCACAGCCGGTAAGTTCGGAAAGGGTGGAAAGAAACGGTAAAGTTTATCTTAAAACGGGAACAGTAGAACAGGCGCTTACCAAACGTGCCGGCGACGGAGTACGTATTGACTGGGGGTATGCCTATCTTACCTCAGG
>JAYFPP010000128.1:0-4501 GCA_034927635.1 Paludibacter sp. | reverse complement strand
GGCGATGGAATTACCTTAGGTGAAGTTCAGATTAATAAGGCTGCCACCCCAACGGTAAATATTGGTGTGGCTCAAAACCTTGATCTTGGAGATATCACTCCCGGGCAGGAAAAAGAATATACATTCCCTTTAAAAGGGTGGAACCTGACTTCCGGATTGACGGCCCAGGTTAGCAGCGGGGCATCACAAATAGCTTTACTCAACAATGCTTTTACTGCCAGCGAAGGCAAAGTTGATGAAATGTTGAGAATAAAAATCACTGCTCCTCTGACATCAGGAAAGCAAACCGGTTCCATCACCCTTACCGGTGGCGGAATTACTCTACCGGCATATCGTAAATTGTGGGTGCATTATGATGTAAATCCTTTTCAGGATGTTCCTGAAGTAAAGACAAATACAATAATTTCTTCCGAAGGTTCAACAGTGAACGTTAAAACTGAATTTCCTTCAGATATCATGTTCATGTCGCTCGAAGGAAGAGTTATCTCAAAAGCAAAGAACGTATTATCGCATTCATATACGTTAAATAGTGGCATATATCTGATATCGGTAAATGCAAAGACATATAAATATGTTCATCTAATTAAATAAAAATGAGATATTTTCTTTTGTGTTCCCTTAGTTTTCTTTTCCCGATAAACCGGGACAAGTGATGCCTTTTGTGGTTAAAGGATTTAAAAAACAAAATAAACGCTATATATTTTTAAAATGAAAAAACCTCTTATTCTTTTAGTTACCGCTGCTTTTATAATCAATGCGGTTACAGCACAGGTATCCTTCGGAAAACCTGAGAAAATAAACTCCTCATGGAAATTCAAATTGGGAGAAGTGGAATCGGCTTCTGCTTCCGGGTTCAACGATCAGCGATGGGAGAATATCGACCTTCCCCACGACTGGAGCGTGCAGGGGCAATTAAGTCCCACTTTGGCCAGTTGTACCGGTTATCTTCCCGGAGGAATAGGATGGTATCGCAAATCGATCGAAATACCCGCATCAAAAAAAGGAGAGAAAATCTATCTGTATTTCGAAGGAGTCTACAATCGCAGTGAGGTTTTTATCAACGGACACTCCTTAGGAAAGCGGCCAAACGGGTATATCTCGTTCATGTACGATGCCACACCCTACGTTGAATTCGGAAAGGAAAATGTGATTGCTGTGCGTGTCGACCACAGTAAATCAGCAGATTCGCGCTGGTATACAGGTTCAGGAGTCTATCGCGATGTGTGGTTGGTGTATGCCAATCCTGTGCACATTGCCCAATGGGGAGTGTACGCCTATCCTGAAGTAAAATCGGCAAAAGAAGCATTGGTACATGTGGAAGTGGAACTGGAAAATGGTTCAGCAACTGCTGCCGGTCTTACAATTCAGTATGAATTGGTTAGTCCGGAAGGAAAAGTAGTTGCCGCTTCATCAAAGAAATTACAACTGGCGGCACAGCAAAGAAATAAAGCCGTTGTTCAGTTAAAAGTAAAAAATCCTGAGCTGTGGGATTTAAACCATCCTGCTCTTTATTGTCTGAACACAAAAGTGTTGCAGAAAGGTAAGGTAATCGACGAAAATTCAGTAAAAACAGGCATTCGTTCCTATACTTTTGATCCGGATAAAGGTTTTGCCCTGAATGGTAAATGGATGAAGGTGAAAGGCGTATGTTTGCATCACGATGCGGGTGTCCTGGGAGCTGCATCTTACAAAGAAGTATGGAGAAGAAGATTACTGGCCCTGAAGGAAACGGGTGTAAATGCCATTCGTACCAGTCATAATCCGCAGGCATCTCATTTATATGAATTGTGCGACGAACTGGGTTTATTAGTCAAAAACGAAGCTTTCGACGAATGGGAATATCCAAAACGCAAATGGTTGGAAGGATGGAATGTGGGTACTCCCGGCTTCCAGGGTTCTTATGATTTTTTTGAATCGTGGGGAGAACAGGACCTGGCAGATATGGTACGCCGCGACCGGAACCATGTTTCCATCTTTGCATGGAGCATTGGTAACGAAGTGGATTACCCGAACGATCCTTACTCCCATCCGATATTAGACGGTGGTGGTACTTCAGGATTTACACAACCCATCTATAAAGGCTATAAAAAAGAAGCTCCCGATGCCATGCGTCTTGGAGTGATTGCAAAAAAACTGGTAGCTGTTGTGAAAAAGTACGATACTTCACGTCCGGTAACTGCCGGATTGGCCGGTGTTGCCATGTCGAACGAAACGGAATATCCGGGAGCGTTGGATATAGCCGGTTATAATTATACTGAAAGCCGTTACCAATCTGACCATGCCAAATACCCCAAACGGGTGCTCTTTGGCAGTGAGAACCGTCACGACCTGGATGCATGGAAGGCAGTACGCGATAATGAACATATCTTCGGGCAATTCCTGTGGACAGGAATCGACTATCTGGGTGAGTCAGGAAAATGGCCTTCACGGGGTTTCTATTCCGGCCTGGTGGATCTGGGTGGTTTCATCAAACCCCGTGGATATTTCAGAAAATCGCTCTGGTCGGATCAACCGATGGCCTATATAGGTACTTATCCTACCCCGGGAGCCAACTCGGGAAGCAATATGCAGGATGTGTGGTCGCAGCTGGAAGATGAGAACAATAAAAAGAAAAAGGACGACAAACCATCGATGGATGCCTGGCCGGTATGGAACTACAGTGAGGGGCAGTCGGTTCGCGTGGTGTGTTATACCAATACCGCTAAAGCAAAACTCTTGCTGAACGGAAAGGAAGTGGGTACGACAAAGGTTTATGATGATGCTACGGGCATCATCGTGTGGGACATTCCTTATCAGGATGGAAAACTGGAAGTTATTGCTATGGATACTAATGGGAAAGAACAGGCAAGGGATGCCATCCAATCTTCAGGACGACCTTTTGCATTACAGATTAAGACTGATAATGCCGTGATCAGCAAAGAGGATGGTCTCGCACATGTAGTGGTACAGGTGGTAGATGAGAAGGGAGTTCCTGTGATGATGTCGGACGATGAGGTAACCTGTCATATCTCCGGTCCGGCCAGCCTGTTAGGACTTGAAGCCAGCAATAATAAAGATATGAGTGATTATACCGATAATAAACACAGGGTTTTCCATGGAAGAATACTGGCTTACATCAAGGCTAAAGGTACTGCCGGACAGGTTAAGGTGAGATTTACTTCACCATGGTTGAAAGCAGCTGAAACTGTCATCGACATAAAATAAATTAATTCTATCTTTGCAGGGCTTGTCAACAGTCAACAGTCGACGGTCAACAGTCAGAGAACTTAGGACTGCCGACCGTTGTCTGTTGACTGTAGACAAAAAAAATATCATGAAAACAACAAAAAACACCTTTTACATAGTGGGAGCCGGTCTTGTTGCCACGACCTCGCTGTTTGCGAAGCAACAACCCAACATCATTTTTATCATGAGCGACGACCATGCCTATCAGGCCATCAGCGCTTATGGCCATCATCTGAATGAAACTCCGAATATCGATCGTATAGCGAAGGAAGGCGTTTTGTTTAACAAGGCTTTCGTGACGAATTCTATTTCGGCTCCCAGTCGTGCCGTAATGCTTACCGGCAAATTCAATCATTTGAATGGCAAGATGGACAATCAGGATACAACCTTCGACTGGGATCAGCAGAATTTTGTCAGGATACTGCAACAGAATGGTTATCAGACGGCCATGATTGGAAAAATACACATTCCGGGTACTCCGCAGGGATTTGATTATACCAATATTCTTCCCGGACAGGGGCAGTATTACAATCCGCAGTTTATCGAAAACGGGGTTAAAAAAACCTATCCGGGTTATGTAACCACGCTGACAACTCAGTTTGCCCTCAACTGGCTCAATAATATGCGTGACAAGTCGAAACCTTTCTGCTTGCTTTATCATCAGAAAGCCCCTCACCGTGGCTGGCAGCCCGAGGAAAAGTATTTCGACCTGTACGAGGATCGCGATTTTGAAGTCCCTGAGAATTTCTTCGACGATTATGAAGGTCGTGGTACCGCGGCTAAGCATCAGAAAATGGAAGTCGGAAGGGATCTGGAATGGGGACAGGACATGAAATTTGAAAAAGATCCGTTCAGTGGAAAAAATACTCCTTTCAGTAAAGAGATAACTTCAAGAATGAGCGAAGAACAGCTGACTGCATGGCGAAATGCCTATGGCCCCCGTAATGAGGCTTTTCTTAAAAATATTCCGGAGGGTAATGCTCTTAAAAAATGGAAGTATAACCGTTATATAAAAGATTATTTAAGGTGTATTCAGTCGGTGGATGATGGGGTAGGCGAAGTGCTCGATTATCTGAAAAAGAATGGTCTGGAAGAAAATACAATCGTGGTTTACACCTCCGACCAGGGATTTTATCTGGGAGAACATGGTTGGTTCGATAAACGTTTCATGTACGAAGAGTCGCTGCGTACTCCACTGCTAATCCGTTATCCTAAGGAAATCAAAGCAGGAACGGTGTGCGACAAAATGGTGCAGAACATCGACTTTGCCGCTACT
>JAYFPP010000026.1:0-2297 GCA_034927635.1 Paludibacter sp. | reverse complement strand
CGCAGTGGGACGGGTTCACCGCGGCACCCTGAAAGAAAATATGGATGTCAGCCTGGTAAAACGCGACGGCTCCATCACTAAATCAAGAATTAAAGAATTACATACCTTCACCGGTCTCGGCAGAACAAAAACTACCGAGGTTAAATCCGGAGATATTTGTGCTTTGGTTGGTATCGACGGATTTGAAATCGGAGACTCAGTTTGCGACATCCTCAATCCTGAGCCACTTAAACCTATTGCTATTGATGAACCCACTATGAGTATGGTGTTTACCATCAACGACTCACCTTTCTTCGGAAAAGAAGGTAAATATGTAACTTCACGACACATTCATGAGCGACTTATTAAAGAGTTGGACAAAAACCTGGCACTGAGGGTAGAGAAAAACATCAACTCGGATGTATGGCATGTGTACGGAAGAGGCGTGCTACATTTATCCGTGCTCATTGAAACTATGCGTCGCGAAGGCTACGAACTTCAGGTAGGTCAGCCACAGGTGATTTATAAAGAAATTAACGGTGTTAAATGCGAACCTGTTGAACAGTTAACCATCAATCTTCCTGAGGAATGTTCAGGTAAGATTATTGAAATGGTAGCTATGCGCAAAGGTGAAATGTTGAGCATGGATTCAATGAACGATCGCATACAGATTGAATTTCTGATTCCTTCACGCGGTATTATCGGTCTGAGAAATAATGTCCTTACAGCTTCAGCAGGTGAGGCCATCATGTCGCACCGTTTCCTCGAATATCAACCTTATAAAGGCGAAATCGAAAAACGTAACAATGGCTCAATCATTGCTATGGAAGGTGGAACTGCTTTTGCTTACGCGCTGGATAAATTACAGGATCGCGGAAAATTCTTTATCCATCCTCAGGATAATATTTATGCCGGTCAGGTAGTGGGTGAAAGCTCCAAAGAAGGAGATATGGTGGTAAATGTCACCAAATCGAAAAAACTGACCAACATGCGTGCTTCAGGTTCCGATGATAAAGTAAGGCTGGCTCCTCCTATCATTTTCAGTCTCGAAGAAGCCCTCGAATATATCAAGGAAGATGAATATGTGGAAATAACACCCCGCAGCATCCGCCTGAGAAAGATCTATCTGGATGAGAATGAAAGAAAAAGAATGACAAAGAAATAATTCTGAATTTTTTGTATCTTTGCAGGCTCAAATTTTTGATTCAAACAAGCGTAAGTTGAGAATTGAGAGTTGAAAGTTGAAAGTTCATCAACTCAACAGTTAATCGATTCAACGATAAGAATAGAAAGTAAATTTTATAAAATATGAACATCGTCAGAAAAGACATCGACTCAAACAATGCAACGATTACGATCAGCATTGAAAAAGCAGATTACAGTGAGAAAGTAGAAAAAACACTGCGCGATTACCGCAAGAAAGCGAATATCCCGGGATTTCGTCCGGGCATGGTACCCATGGGCTTATTGAAAAAAATGTATGGAAAAGCAATTCTCGGAGAAGAAATCAACAAGATTCTTTCGGATGAATTGTATAAATACATCCACGACAATAAGGTGAACATGTTGGGTGAGCCACTGCCAAACGACACCGAACAAAAAGATATTGATTTCAATACTCAGGAAGAATTTGAGTTTGTATTCGATCTGGGACTTGCTCCTGAATTTGAGGTTGAACTGAACAAGAAAGACAAGGTAAAATACTATCAGATTACTCCAAGCGAGGAAATGATTAATAATCAGGTTAAATCCTACACCGGCCGTTTTGGCAAATATATTCAGGAAGAAGTCGTGGAAGAAAAAGACATGATCAAAGGTGAATTATTTGAACTGGTGGATGGCAAAGCACACGAGACCGGTATTCATGTAAATGATGCTGTGCTTACTCCTTCTTATATGAAAGATGAAGCCACAAAAGCTTTGTTTGTTGGAGCAAAGAAGGGCGACGTGATAACATTCAACCCAAAAACTGCTTTTGAAAATGAAGCTGAAATCGCATCTTTGCTGAAAATATCAAAAGAAGCAGTAGGTAACGTTGCCTCTGATTTCCAGATCACCATCGAAAGCATTACCCGTTATGTGGAAGCTGAAGTGAATCAGGAACTTTTCGATAAAGTTTTCGGAGAAGGTGTAATAAATTCTGAAGAAGCATTTATCGGAAAAATAAAAGAAACGCTGCAGGAAAACCTTTTGCAGGATAGCGAATACAAATTCGGTCTGGATGCCCGTGATGCGCTGGTAAAGAAATACGAAAGCCTTTCATTCCCCGATGCTTTCCTGAAACGCTGGTTGCTGGCCACCAATAAAAACCTGACAGA
>JAYFPP010000160.1:0-6774 GCA_034927635.1 Paludibacter sp. | reverse complement strand
AATTTATTTTTTACTGATATCAATCAGAAAGTTTTCGATTGCACTGAGTGTCTGCCATGAACTGCCATTAGAATTATTAACCATAATGGCAAATGCCCATTCTTTTTCTTCATCAATGATATAGCCTGTGTAGGATCGTACCCGGGCTATGGTTCCGCTTTTGGCAAACACTTTACCTTCGAGAGGTGTTTTTTTCAATATACCTGCAATGGTTCCGGTTCTACCAGCAATGGGCAAGCTGTTTATGAAAGTACTTTTATATTTGCTTTTTTGATACATATACGTTATCAGGTCAACATAAAAAGCGGCGGAAACTGCATCTGCCGGGCTCAATCCCGAACCGTCGTGCTGAAAAAGCTGGCTGATATCCAGTCCTTTTGATTTCCAGTAGCTGCGGATAATTTCAACGGAACGCTTGTTGGTTGCAACAGGATCCGTGCTCAGACTTATCGACTTAAACAGCTGTTCTGCATAGAAGTTATTGCTTTTAACATTGGTTTCTTTGATGATTTGACTCAGCGGAACGGAATAATGCGTGTAAATGGCAGTTCTGACCGGTTTATTTGTTTCAGAAGTAAATGCGGATGCAGAGAGGGTAGTTGGTGGAGCAGTTACCTCAATTTGTTGTCCTGCAAGCTTCCAGTGTAAATCCTGTGCCAGTGACATTCCCGGATCAGGCAGTTCAGCCCGAACAACAAAGTTGGATTTATTCGCAGGTATTTCTCCCCTGACAGAGCGATTCATACTTTTTGGGGCACCATAAAAATAAGCACTGTCGAAACTAATCTTAGTACTCAGTAAATTATTCTCAATATTTAGTCCATTCACAGTAGGCGTCATGTCGATGATTTCAGGCTTGGTCCCAATGGCGCCTGATTTGAAGGTAACACGTAGTGAGTTGTCAAGATAAGCCAGGGCGTAGATGCCGGGAGCATAATAGTTGCCAATATCATCCCACGTCCATTTTGGATTGAAACCCTCATTGTCAAATTTATGTTCATCGGGGATAATACTGCCGTTAATTTTGGTAATGCCTGCTGCTTTAATGGCAGCTACCCATTTTGATATAAAATTCTCATCTCCCGCTTTTGATGAACCAAGTGTAGGATCACCACTGCCAATTATGTAAAGGTTGCCGTTGAGGACGCCTGCCTTATCAATTTTTCCATCATAAGCCAAAAGCGTTTCGTAGCGATAATCCGGACCGAATATCTCCAGTGCAGTTGCAGTAGTGATGACCTTCATGGTCGAAGCAGGAATGGTAGCGTAGTTTGCCCGGTAGTTGTGTAGTTCTCGTCCTGTTTTCATGTCTTTCACCATGATGCTGATGTTGGCGTTCTTCAGAAATGAGTTCCCGACGAATTTATCAACTGGATTGTTTGAGTAAATATTTATGCTGAATATTATATTCAGGAGTAGTACTGAAAGTATGGTTTTACTTTTCATGTTGTTTTTATGAGTTATGCAAAGTTACATGATTTTCTGAAAAAAAACGAAGCTGTCAATATTTAAATTGACAGCTTCGTTAAACTATAATCAGGTAAATCCCGAAATTTACTCAGCAGCTTTTTCTTCTTTCGGTGGACGTGGCAGCAATGCTTTGCGTGAAAGTTTGAACTTTCCTGTTTTAGCATCGATGTCCAGCAATTTCACTTCCAGCATATCATTTTCCTTGATGCCTGAAGCCTCCATGGTTTCAATACGTTTCCAGTCGATTTCGGAGATATGAAGTAAACCTTCTTTTCCCGGAAGGAATTCAACGAAACAACCGTAAGGCATTACTGATTTTACTTTGGCAGGATAAATTTCGCCTACTTCAGGAATAGAAGTAATTCCCTTAATTTTGCCAACAGCTGCATCAATTGCCGCTTTGTTATTGGCAGCAATTTCAATACGTCCCTGGTCGCCGATTTCTTCGATAGAGATCACAGCGCCTGTTTCAGCCTGCATACCCTGAATGATCTTTCCACCAGGTCCGATTACCGCACCGATCATTTCTTTCGGTATGAACATCACCACGATACGTGGAGCATGAGGTTTCAGATCTTCGCGTGGTTCAGCCAGTGTTTCCTGAATTTTACCCAGGATGTGCATACGACCTTCTTTGGCCTGACTCAATGCTTTTTCAAGGATTTCGTATGATAAACCATCTACTTTGATATCCATCTGTGTAGCAGTGATACCATCTTTGGTTCCGGTTACCTTGAAGTCCATATCGCCCAGGTGGTCTTCGTCTCCAAGAATATCAGAAAGAACCGCAAAGTTTTTTCCTTTATTTTCAGAAATAAGCCCCATGGCAATACCCGATACCGGTTTCTTGATCGCCACTCCGGCATCCATCAGCGCCAGTGTGCCTGCACAAACTGTTGCCATTGAGGAAGATCCGTTCGACTCAAGAATGTCGGATACCACACGTACGACATAAGGATAGTTTTCAGGGATCATCGGTTTCAATGCACGGAAGGCAAGGTTTCCATGACCCACTTCGCGACGGCCCACACCTCTTGAAGGACGTGCTTCACCGGTAGAGAATGGCGGGAAGTTATAATGGAGCAGGAATCTTTCTTTTCCCTGATTCAATGCTTCGTCGATGATTTTTTCATCTTGTTTTGTTCCCAGTGTTACGGTGGTCAGCGACTGTGTTTCACCACGGGTAAATACTGCTGAACCATGTGCTCCCGGCAGATAATCCACTTCCGACCAGATCGGACGAATCTCAGTGGTTTTACGGCCATCAAGACGTTTACCTTCATCCAGGATAGAACGGCGCATAGCTTCTTTTTCCACATCGTGGTAATATTTATTGATGAGACCTTTTTTGGCTTCAGCAACTTCCGGTTCAAGTCCGGTTATATATTCCGCTTTTACCGCTTCGAAATTTTCAACGCGGGAATGTTTGTCTGTATTGCAGGCTGTTGCTAAAGCATAAGCTTTTGCATATGTTTTTTCCCAGATGTCTTTTTTCAGATCTTCATCGTTTTCTTCGTGGCAATATACCCTTTTTGTTGTTTTGCCTACCGCTTCCATCAAATCCAACTGAACCTGACATTGTACTTTGATAGCTTCATGAGCTACTTTCATGGCACTCAGCAAATCTTCTTCGCTTACTTCTTTCATTTCGCCTTCCACCATCATGATGTTATCTATTGTGGCAGCAACGATGATGTCCATATCAGCATCTTCCAGTTGGGTAAAAGTAGGGTTTAGTACAAATTTACCTGCAATGCGGGCAACACGTACTTCCGAAATAGGTCCGTTAAAAGGTACATCCGAAACTGCTAACGCAGCCGAAGCAGCCAATCCTGCCAATGCATCCGGCATGTCTACTCCATCAGCAGATACCAGCATTACATTTACAAAAGTTTCCGCGTGAAAATCATCAGGGAATAACGGACGCAAAGCGCGGTCAACCAAACGGGAAACCAGAATTTCATAATCTGAAGCACGACCTTCACGACGAAGGAAACCTCCGGGAAAACGACCAAATGCTGCAAATTTTTCTTTATAGTCCACAGAAAGCGGCATAAAATCCGTTCCGGGAACTGCATCTTTGGCAGCGCAAACCGTTGCCAGTAACATGGTGTTACCCATGCGTACCATCACTGAACCGTCGGCCTGTTTAGCCAATTTTCCGGTTTCGATGGTAATTTCTCTTCCATCACCCAATGCGATGGTTTTTGTAACTACATTCATAATTGAATTACATTTTTCTATTTAAACTTTTATTATCGCGGGCAAAGATACAATTTTATCATGAATTTTTATTCATAATAGCTTAAATAAGTGGAGATTTGGTAAACATTTCCTTTCGGTAATGTGTTTTATTTCTGCTTAAGCTTTTATTCTGTGGATATAAATTCTTTCTATATCCTTATCAATAATTTCTGTTTGATTAACCGGAAATTTGTTATTTACTTTGCACCAGTTTGAGATTTAGTTTTTTAGTGGTTATATAAGTTTTTAAGAGAGATTGTGAAAGAGAGACGGGAAACTGTCTCTCTTTTTTTTTGTTAAAAATCTATTATAATGAACATATGTGCAATATTATTCCTACATTTGCACCTCACTCGTCACTTATAGCTTATCACTCATCACTAAAAAATGCCCCGTCCCAAACAAAACCGCAAAGTAACATCTCCTCCGTTGATGCTCGGTTACAAACCATTTGGAATTCCCCGAAGTCAGTTGGATTCAGTAATTATTCATTACGATGAATTTGAAGCCATTCGTCTTCTCGATTATGAAGGACTAATGCAGGAGCAGGCAGCTGAGAGAATGAATGTATCAAGGCCAACACTGACCCGGATTTATGAGCAGGCTCGCCGTTCCATTGCAAAAGCCTTTATTGAGGGTAAAATGATCCTGATCGAAGGAGGTAATGTGGAATTCTACGGAGAATGGTTTCGTTGTAAAAGATGTTACAAGCTGATCGACGGCATGCCAAATCACAGGAAGTGCGAGAAATGTGCTCACTATGGAGAAGATGAATTACTACCGGTTAATAACGAAAAAGAATGAAACTTGTCGTTTTATCGGATAATAATAAACTTTCTCCGGATTACGAATCAGAACACGGGTTATCTGTTTATGTAGAAAAAGATGGAGTACACTGCCTTTTTGATACCGGAGCTTCCGGACTCGTTATAAGGAATGCAGAAAAGGCAGGGGTGGACTTGTCGCAGGTAGATTATTTGTTTATATCGCACGGCCACAACGATCATATGGGTGGATTGCCCGATTTTATTGAAATAAATCAACGCGCAGTAATTGTGCTTTCGAAACATGCGCTCAACAGAAATTTATATTCCGCAAGAGAAACTTTGAGGCCGATAGGAACGTCATTTGACCTTACATCTCTGGGCGACCGTTTACTGCTTGTGGGAGATGAACCAGTGATGAACGATAATTTCATCGCCATGCCGGTGACAACAGGGAAATATCCTGCCCCAAAAGCCAACAAGACTTTATTAAAAGAAACAGTTAACGGACTGGAACCTGATGATTTTGATCATGAGATCGTAGTGGCGGTTGGTCAATCTGATTGGTTTGTATATACCGGTTGCGCGCACAAGGGTTTGCTGAATATGCTTGCCACAGTGGAGCGCATGACATCAAAGCCGATTCGCTTTGTTGCCGGTGGTTTTCATCTGCCTGATGGTTGGGATGAAAATTTTGAAACTCATGATGACCTTTGTGATATTGCGGATATCTTAATTCATAACTATCCGGAGCTTACGTTTTTTACAGGACATTGTACAGGAAAAATAGCGTGTGCCCTTTTGAAAGAAAAACTCATGGCACAGTTAGAGCTTTTTTCAGCAGGTTATGTGTGGAAATCAATAACATAAAAAATAAAAGGTATGAAAATTGCAGTACCAGTCAAAGCAGATAACAGCATTGACAATCATTTTGGACATTGTGCTTATTTTAAGGTGTACTCATTTGGAGATAACAATCAGTTAATCAGTGAACAAATTATACCATCACCTCAGGGTTGCGGATGCAAATCCAATATTGCAGCCGAGCTGGCTGAGTTGGGTGTAACTACAATGCTGGCAGGAGGAATTGGTGATGGAGCCATCAATAAACTAGCTGCGAACGGGATTTCTGTTGTACGTAATTGTAGCGGCGATACAGATCGGTTAGTGGCTGATTTTCTGTCGGGAAAGATAAAAGATGGAGGTGAAAGCTGTGCCGCACACCAACAACATCACCATGAAGAAGGACATGTTTGTAATCATTGAATAAAAAGAGATTCAATTTTCTTTTTAATTGCATCATAGTGATTATTACAATTCAATTATTAAAACATAATAATTGAATTGTAATAATCACTTGTGAGAAAAGATTAGTGACGATCAGGCTTAGTAATAAGATGTTAATTGTTTAATATTCATTTTCCTATGTAAATAACGGTTGAATCATTTACTGTATTGTTGTATTGAGTTGTAGTTTTAAAATACACCGTAAGATAGCCTTTGTTCCTTTTATAATCAATCTGTAAATTTTTATTTATCCAAATTATGTAATAATAAGGAATATATCCTCCACTTCTCTCAGTCATGATGGTTGTAATATCAGCATGTTTAGTATTAAGTAAGTTTGTTGATTTGAAAATGGTATCGTTCAACAAATAAATATCGCGGCTAAGATATAACTCTGCATTATTTTTCATGATGGAGTCAAAACGTCCTTCCTTGACCATCGATTCATAATATAGTCTGCTTTCAAATCTTATTGTTATTGGAACAGAGTCGTGAAAGTACTCATTTTTTATCCATTGATTTTCATAACTTCCTTCAGTGACAGGATAAAATGAACTGCCAAAGAAATCAGGTTCCTCTTCAAAACACGAGGTCAGGAGCAATATTGTATTCAACAGGACAATAAATTTATTCATATAGACTAGTATTTTCGTATAATACATGAATCCTGCATGAGAATGCTATCAGATGTTGCTAATGAAACTTTAAAGGTATAATATTGCTTGTCAAAAAGGTAGTTGTTGGAGTTTTTTTCAGAAAGAAGATATGAAATCAGATTAAATCTTGGTGAAATATTATATCCAACTATATTAAAACATCTTTTGAGGTCTTCTCCTGATTTTATTGTATCAGTATTATTTGAGATATCTTTGTTACATGTAATACTAAAAGTGTTTTCATCAGGGTAATTTTCCTGGTAAAATTCTTTAAGTTCGTCATATTGGCCATCGCAGCTAGTGAAATCAAATTCTATCGTGAAATTTATTCTTTCAGTCTGAAATTCTGAATG
>JAYFPP010000226.1:0-2112 GCA_034927635.1 Paludibacter sp. | reverse complement strand
CAGGTCATACAGTTCCCATTCGTTTATTTCACCATAATAACGAATCAACTTATACCGTTCAGTCCTGATGCCATAATTTGGCATAACCAAACGTGGTTTCGGATACTCGTAATAATGGTAATAAATGGCCTTACGCCATTTGTCTGACTTACCGCTGACAACTTTTCTGAAAGATTCACCCTGAATATCTTTTGGAATTTTTATCCCTGCATAATCCAGAAAGGTGGCAGCAAAATCGATATTCTGCACCATTTTATCACATACCGTACCTGCCTTTATTTCCTCCGGATAACGTATCAATAAAGGAGTTCGCAACGATTCCTCATACATGAATCGTTTGTCGTACCATCCGTGTTCCCCGAGAAAGAATCCCTGATCAGAGGTGTACACCACGATGGTGTTTTGTTCCAGTCCGTTTGCTTTCAGATAATCGAGCACTTCACCTACTCCATCATCCACCGACTGAATACATTTAAAATAATCCCGCACGTAGCGGTTGAATTTCCATTTATCAAGCTCCTTTCCTTCTGGCTTATTCGCTATAAAAGCTTCATTCCGGGGATTGTACGCTGCACGCCATGCGGCCAGTTGTTTACTATCGAAACGTCGTTCTATCTCTCTGCTGAAGGGGGTTTTCTTTCCGGTGTAAGGATCGGACTCAAATTTCATATGCTGTCCCCACTCCATATTCTTAGTGATCTGTATTTGCTGATTTTTTATCGCTTGTCCCCTGTTGGCATATTCATCAAAGAAATTCTCAGGCACTTCAAACTCGCGGTCTTCATATAAATTAAGGTATTTTTCTTCGGATTGCCAGTTGCTATGGGGCGCCTTTTGATGGAATAACAAACAAAAAGGTTTATTTTTATCTCTTTTATTATTGAGCCAGTCCAGCGCAAATCCGGTAGTCAATGTTGTTACATAACCATGATATTCCTTCTTAACTCCGTTCTCAATAAACTGAGGGTTGTAATACTGCCCCTGTCCCGGGAGAATATTGGTGTAATCAAATCCCTGCGGATCACCCGGTATATGTATTTTACCCACCATGGCAGTTTGATACCCGTTTTGTTGCAAGAGTTTCACAAAATTTTGCTGGTTCCAGTCAAACACCGATTCCTGGTTATCAGTCTTTCCATTCAGGTGATTGAATTTCCCGGTGAGCATCACTGCACGACTTGGGGCCGAAAGTGAATTGGTAACAAAAGCCCTTGTGAACATCATCCCTTCCTTTGCAATCCGGTCGATATTAGGCGTTTCATTTAACTGATGACCATAAGCACTGATAGCCTGATAGCCGTGATCATCGCTCATAATAAAAACAATGTTGGGTTGCTGGCGGGAAGAGACAGGTATGGCAACGAGTAAACCCATACCAAGAATACAAAATGCGATTGGTGCGTTTTTCATATTGTATTATTTGCGAAATATTCTTTTTCGAACAAAGAAAATGAAGAGCTAATAACGAAGAGCTAATAGCGAAGAGCTAATAGCAAATAATTAAATGTGGTTGCCTCATCACTTATCACTTATCACTAAAAAACGTCCGATTCGGTCGTCTTTACGCTATTCACTATTACCTCTTCGCTATTCGTTCTTACCTATTACCTATTTGCTTAAAAGTTCCGCTTCCGGCTTCGTGTCTTTATATTTTTTCTGCAGGGCAATGAGTTTCTTATGCAGTTGTGCTTTGATTTTTGCATAAGAAGGATCATTGTAGACACTTTTCATCTCCCGCGGATCTTTTTCGAGATCATACAGTTCCCACTCGTCGACCACCTGATAAAAATGTATCAGTTTATAGCGTTCTGTTCTTATGCCATAATGTGGAATCACCGAATGAGGCTGCGGATATTCGTAATAATGATAATAGATAGCATCCCGCCATTGCGACGATTTTCCGTTTAGTACCTTGCGGAACGATTCACCCTGAATATCTTTTGGTATTTTTATTCCTGCATAATCAAGGAAAGTAGCGGCAAAGTCGATGTTCTGCACCATTTTGTCGCACACCGTTCCTGCTTTGATTTCCTTAGGATAACGGATTAGCAGTGGAGTACGCAGCGACTCTTCGTACATGAAACGTTTATCGAACCAACCATGTTCTCCCAG
>JAYFPP010000089.1:0-12087 GCA_034927635.1 Paludibacter sp. | reverse complement strand
TCGAACAACACATCGAAATAGAATAAGTATTTCCCAACCCAATTGATATAACTTTCAGCTTCTTCTTTCAAAAGCTCACCTTGTTTATTGATAAGCTTTAAGCCGGCATTCTTATTGAAAATTTCTTTCTGAAACTCTACGCCATTTAAAGGATGACCATTTAAAGTCGGGATAATATTAAACTGCGGATCAATAAATATCCATTTGCCAAGTTCTTTTGAATACACTTCCGTAACCACATGTCCGGCACCACGCATTACTTTTTCCACATCCCGTGTTTTAAGTCCCAGGTTTCGGGCAGGAATCCCGATGCTTTTGAGAGCTGCCGAGGCCACAATACCATATTCCACGCAGCGAAATTGTTTTCCTTCGCGGGCTTCTTTTAAGATGGTCAATGCATCCTGTTTTGTAGGGTTGTTACTGCCGTTATGTTTCCACTGTTTGCTTGTCCAGTCAAGTACCGATTTTATTTTATCTAAATCGCTTTTTTGATCCTTTACTAAAAGGTCAATCTCATAAGTATTCCGGAGTTCTCTTAAAAAATCATTGGCTAATGTGTCAGAATAATAGAACTCAAAAAGCGGATTCGGAGCAGTTTGGGTAAAGGAAATTTCTTTAAGTCTTGCGGATGGACTCACGTTGATCAACTGGTAAAAAGAACTGCAGCTGCAAAACAGAAAGCTGCTGATAATAATTGCCGGGATTTTTGTCTTCATGTGTTTAAAAAAGTTAGTGTATTTATTATAGCTATTTTTCAATTCTGTGCCAGTTATGTGTTGCGTTGTCGTAGGAATAACGATCAATTAACGTACTTTGAAATGTATTGGCATAACATATTCCACTGTAACTGCCTTGCCTTCAAAAATTCCGGGCAACCAGTTTTCAGTAATCAATTCCACAACCCTTAATGCTTCCTCGTCACATCCCGAACCAATACCATCCAGAATTCTATAGTTTGAAGTTCTTCCATTACTATCTATTAAAAAACCGATCTCAACTGTCCCCATCACCCTCAGTTCTGCTGCTAATATCGGGTATTTTAGCTTAGAAGCTATCTGATTAAATATTGCTCCCGAGCCACCAATATATAATGGAGGTCTGTCCAGTTTTACTTTTTTGAAACCTTCAGGAGTTATGATAACATATTGTTTGTCAATATCTTTGCTGCTCAGTTTGTAATATAATAACTTGTTTGTGGAAAAATCGTAACTTTGTTCCAATGCTCCTTCATAATCATAAAAATTCCACAAACCAACCATCTTATCTGCCTTATATGATCCGGATTTAATAAACTTTCCCGTCATATCATATTCATTCCAGATGCTATCTTTTTGTCCGTTTTTATAGAATCCATCCACTAATACCACACCTTTGTTGTTAAATTTCTGATAACTTCCATGTCTGATTGATTCGTCGGATTTTAGTGTGAAATATGTTTCCATCAAATATGACGGGAATAATCTCCTAGTCTTCTTTATAGTCTCTTGTCCATAAATAAGAATTGGAAATGTCAATAGTATAATCAGATAATGTGTTTTCATATATCAATATTTTTTTAGTTAATTTCAACAAAGCTTCCTTCAAGTTTTACATTAAAGTTGATTTCAGCTTTCAGTGCTTTGAAAACTTTAATAATTGTTTCGATGGTGGCACTGTTGGCACTGCTTTCGAGTTTCGAAATTTGCGACTTCTGTACACCCACTAATTTTCCTAATTCCTCCTGTGTCAGTTTGCGTTCTTTTCTTACGGATTTAATCATTCTGCCCAAAATATCCATCCTGAGCTCATATTCATAGGCATCCCGTTCCTTTGTTCCGGTTTTACCGATGTACTTATCTTTCATTACAGAAAGCGTCTGTGTCTTTATTTCTTTGGTTGCCATTTTTCTATTTTTTTTCTTTATTGTTGAAGTATTTATCTCTGACTCGCTCTGCCCGTTCAATTTGGTTTGTATGGACTTTATCAACCTTTTTTATAAAACCATGTATTGCAACAACAAATCATAGTTTAATAAAGAACAAAGATAAATTAAAGTTTCTATATATTGAAACACGGTTGTTTTTTTCAAAAGTATATCTTCTTAAAGCAATTCAACAACATGAAGCATGTCAGGCAGTTGTCTTGTTAATAATGTTCTTCTGCAAATGCATCTTTAATTCTAAGTCCGGCAATCATTAAATCTGCAGTTTTTTCATTCAATATAATTTTGGAAATTAACAACCTGATTAAAAGTCGATTTTACTCTTCTGTTATGTTTTATTGCGGGTATCCATTTGGGAGATTTTTTTATTGCTTTTTCTGCAATTGAATCAAAGACCTTGTCGAAAGGGGTGCTTGTAAATACATTTTCAACTTCGCCTTCTTCATTCACTGTAAAGGTCACCACAACTTTTGCAACATCAGCATTAACTATCTTATATCGGGAAGGGAAGTAAATATATTTTGATATAAATTTTATCCATGCATCAATTCCTCCGACGAATTCAGCTTGTCGGTCAGTGCATGTTGTGTCTTCCAATAATTCCCCGTTTTCGTCAAAATACTGTTTACTAACAAGTTTTGAGTTGTCATATATCTCAACAGAACTCATTTTTCCGTTCTTATGAAAATACTTCCATTTGCCATGTTGTTTCATATCAGTGGTATATACTCCTGCAGCAGCCGGGACGCCATTGTCGAACCACGACACATGTGTTCCACTTCCATCCGTATTTAATACAACAGAATCCCTGATATAACCATTAGAATGCCATGATAAACTTTTTCCGGTTTGTTTACCATCTGAATATACGGTTGAGTCTCTCATGAAACCGTTTTGATGAAAACATATCCATTTTCCTTCTTTTTTATTCCGAATATATTGTCCGTAGGATTCAAGAGATCCATTAGGATGGTAAAAAGTAAACTCTCCATGTCGTATTTTGCACAAAGAGTCTGAATAATTACCAATCATCTGAATTTTTCTTTCTTTAATGTAATAATCTTTTCTGAAGTAGCCGGAGTCGGTTTTAGTAATGAGACTGTAAAACCTTGCTTCATTTGGAGGACATTCTTTCCATAGGTAGTTGTAAAACCTTTCTGTTTTTTGAGCCTTGGATTCAGATGAAATTAAGAAAGTCAGAAATGTTAATATGTAAATTAATTGCTTCATAGCCATTAAGTATTTTTACTTGTTAAAATAAAAACCATCCATTACACAAATCCTATTAATGGTAGTTCCTGTCATTTGCTTCTGGTTAATTAACAGCAATGCACTTTTTTTTTCAAATATATGGATATTATGTTAAATTGACAATTCTTTCTCCGTTTATTTTACATTGCGGACTTGCATTTGCATCACTTCGGATTATTATTTAAGACTGATTTATAGTTACTTATTGTTTTGTGAAGGCTTGTGTTTTTGTCTTTTAAAATGGATAAAACCAAAACAGGACTTGTCCACAGACAAAACAGTACTTTGCTGCAACCAAAACAGGACTAGGCGATAAGAAAAACAGGACCTGGCATGAATTAAAACAGTATTTTATTCTTTTGTTAATCCCATTGCCTGACCAATTAGAAAGGTATCAGTAAATTGATTGAACTCAGTTATCTTTCCGTCTTTTACTTTATACTCACAAGCAAAGTCCGATTTCATATATTTTCCTATTGCAGTATATGTACCTTCGTAAAAACCAATAACAAAAACACCGTCACCACTGTCGATGTAGCGGGTAATTGTTGCTTTCCAATCTGTCCAGTTTTGCCTGAAGCCACCGAAAACCTTTTCAAACACAAGGTCGACTCCAATGTATTGTCCCCCTCCCGGAAAACCTTTCATCTGGTTCCATCTGATGTTTTCGTCAAATATCTGTCTGATTGCGTTATTGTCTTTGGTTGCAAAGAGCTCATACATTCTTTTTACTGTTTCGATATTTCCCATTTTGTTGGTATTGTTGGATTTGAGTTGAATGTTGTTGTCATCTTTTATCACCATATCTGAGCGTTAAATGAGATATAAAATGCCAGATAGTAATTTGCGTAATTTATTTTGTAATCAGAAGTCAGTTTGTTTTGTTTTGCAAACAATAAAGGTTTTTCGTGAAGTTTAAAAGGGTAACCTCCATGAAGGCCAATAGTCATGAAATCACAAGGGAGATATGAGAATTTGTACACTTTATAAGCGATACTTATTCCGGTAATACACATTGCCTGGTTTATTCGAAGGTCTAAATCGCGATCACGCAAGTACTCATTCAAAGGTAACCCGTAGTTCTTTGAGCTGTTTAAAAGTCGATACCTATACCATTTGAGCGAAACTAACGGAGATATCTCCCAATGTTTGTTATCAATTAAATTGTAACCAAAGTTGATTCCATACACTGTCTTAATCAATTTAATTTTTAATGAATCATGATTGTTCTCAATATTACTCACAGTGCCAAATTGCAACCCTAAGGTAAAACGATTAAGTTTTCCCGAAATTCCCCAGAGAATAGGTGGGGTTGGTAGATTCAGTATCTCGGTGTTATATGATTTTAGCACAGGTTGAAACTCGTTGAAGTTATATGGAATCATATCCTCACCAAAATTAATCCCATACTCAAATTTTAAAGTTCTTTTATCAAAGTGCTGCTCAATCCAGATAGAGTCATTTATTTCAGCCTGACTGAATAAACAGGTCGTAGACAAAGATAAGAATATGAGTATATATATGTGTTTCATGTTGTACTAATTGCTGTAAAAGGTCTTACATCAATTTTCAAAGATAATCATTTTCCTCTATATCAGCCATCCACTCTCTCCTAATCAACTGTTATTTCTACTCCTTAAAATCCTTACTTTGTAGTTAAGATGCTTAGGTTTGTTACGTACGTATCAAAGTGTTTGATACGTACGTAACAAGATTTTTGATACGACCGTAACAAACTGCAACATTAGGAGTGTGTCGATGCCATTCTATCCGGTGTGATGAGGTGCCGATATCCGGTATGCAGCTGGTTGTGAAGCAGGATAAAGCTGTACAGTGCATGAAAGGCCTGTATATACGGTACCTGATAATTTTCCCTGCCATTTTTCCCTGCATTTGAACACTAATACCTGTTTTCTGAACATCTGTGATGATGAATTTTTTTTGCTTGACCTATCTTTGCGACTATTACAGGCAAACCCATTTTATTAATCGTTATTTTTTGCAAACATGCACATAAAGCCTTTTGTTGCGTTACTTGTTACAAGTTTCTTACTCGTCACTTCGTCGGTTCATTCGTCGGAACAAACTTTGCAGCAATTGCTGCCCGAAATAGAAATCAAAACCAAAATACCGGGCAACCCTGCCGTCAGCTATCCTGTGAAGGTGTCGGAAGAATTGAAAACGCAAACGAAATGTGAGGACATTGACCTGAAAGTGGTACGTAAAATGACGGGCAACGACCGGTCGGTGTATACGCTTACGCTGAAAGCCATCAATGAGGTGAATTTTCATGTCAGCATGAATTTTGTGTTGAAGGGGATGCCACACGAACCAGCCGATTTCCTGTTGCCGGGCTTGTGGTACAAACGTAACCTGAAAGTTTCGGCCGGTGCACCGTCGATGTTGGTGTCGAATAGCTGGATGTTCCGCGAGGACCGTCTGAGTACGCCGATGGTGGCCACCTATAATCCTGATAAAAAGAAATATTTCTCGTTGAAGCACAGCGATGCCATTCGTCAGGAGTCGCTGCTGCCCTACAACAGCGGCGAAGTAATCATGTACGGCGAGAGCGATCTGGGCAGTGTGGGTTTCGGCGAGGTGATGAAACAAACCTATCTTGGCTGTACTTATCCGGTGGCTGAATATCCGAAGTCGTATACCCGCAAACTGTTGCTCAACAAACCGATAACGGTGTTCCATAAGCTGAAAAAAGGGGAGACGGTGACGCTCAATTACGAACTGAAGCAGGGCGAAGCACCTACTTATACCGATTTTGTGCGTCAAATGTGGCAATATGCTTATGATTCATCTTTGCCGAAGCCGGTGCAAACGGTGTACAGCGGAGAACAGGTGAAAAAAATCCTGTCGGGATATTACAAAGAAAGTTTTACCGATGAATTTCCCTTGAAAGGATATTCGGGCGTACACGTAAATATCGACAAATGTGAGAAAAGAGGTATTATCGAAATCGGTTTTATCGGCCGTATTTTCCTGAACGCCTATTATGCACTGCAGTATGGTGAGACACACGGCGATAAAAAGTTGGTGGATGATGCGAATGCTATCTTCGATAGTTATCTGAGAAACGGATTTTCACCTAATGGTTTTCTTCGTGAGAAAGTGGATTTTGTGAAAAATGTGGAGCTGGATGAGTTTAGTATCCGTCGCCAGAGCGAAGGCATGATGGCCTTGCTGTATTATTTGAATTATGAAAAGTCGAAAGGCCGTCACCACCCTGAATGGGAAAATAAATTGAAACAGTTGTTGGATAAAACCATAACTTTGCAGCGCAAGGACTACAGTTTTCCACGGAAGTTCAATGACAAAATGGGCATCGTCGACGAGACAGGAGGTAGCAGTTCGTGTGTAATATTACCGCTGACCATGGCTTATAAATATTTCAACGATAAAAAATATCTGGAGATGGCCGAGAAAACAGCCATCTACATGAAAAAAGAGAGTGTCGACAAGGGTGATTATTTCTCTTCAACATTAGATGCCCGTTGCGAGGACAAAGAAGCTTCGATCTATATCACCACTGCTTATTATTATCTCTGGCTGAGTACGCATAAACAGGAGTACATCAACTATGCTGCGCAAAGTGTATATTTTTCTCTGAGTTACTACTATACCTGGGATGTACCTTTTGCACAGGGGCAAATGCTGGGCGATCTGCAGTTGAAAACACGGGGTTGGGGTAATGTGTCGGTGGAGAACAATCATATCGATGTGTATGTTTTTGAATTTGTAGATGTGCTGAGATGGATGTCGAAACATACCAGCGACACACGTCTCGAAGCTTTTGGTAATGTGATTGCCAGTAGTATGCAGGATCAGCTGTTGCCGGTGGAAGGTCGGCTTTGTGGCATTGCCAAACCGGGCTATTACCCGGAAGTGGTGCAACATACCAACTGGGATTATGGCAATAACGGAAAAGGATTTTACAATAACCTGTTCGGGCCGGGATGGGTGGTTGCATCGCTGTGGACCATGCTCACGCCGGGAAATACAGATGCTTTCTTTTCGACGAATCTGGTGGGAAACTAAGAACTAAGAGTTCATACGGGATGTGATAACATACAGTGATAAGCATGTATGCTCAAAAATTCTTAGTTCTTAGTTCTTAACTCTTAGTTTTCATTAATCTTTTTCAGTACATAAATGTTATATAATATAGTTATGAAATCACCTTTCAACGTTAAACAATCAGTCGGATTATCTCTGGTGGCTACTTCCATCGCCGGCTGTGCGTATGCAGGAAATCAGCAGGGAGAGAAACCCAATATCGTTATCGTGCTGGCCGACGACCTTGGCTGGGGCGATGTGGGGTATCATGGTAGTAACATCATGACACCCAACCTTGACAAATTATCGCAAACGGGCATTCAGTTGAACCGCTTTTATGTGGCTTCGATTTCTACACCTACGCGCGCGGGCTTACTCACCGGTAAGTATCCCAACCGCTTTGGCGTGCGTGAGGTGGTGATTCCGCCCTGGAGGGATTACGGCATTCAGCCTTCGGAAGTTTTTCTTCCTGAAGAACTGGCTAAAGCAGGGTATAAGAACAGAGCTATTATTGGTAAATGGCATCTGGGTCATTCAAGAAAGATGTATTATCCGCTTAATCAGGGATTCACGCATTTCTACGGACACCTCAACGGCGCTATAGATTATTTTACCCATGAAAGGGAAGGGGAACCCGACTGGCATAACGACTGGGAAAGCAGTTATGATAAGGGTTACAGCACTGATCTGATTACCGATCATGCGGTGAAATGTATCAAAGAATATTCGAAGGACGGACCGTTTTTCATGTATGTGGCTTATAACGCCCCTCATGGTCCGCTGCAAGCTAAAGATGAAGACCTGAAACTCTACGGCTTCGATCCCTCGAAACCCCGTTTTGGAAAAGATAAAACCGGTCACGGTAATAATGAGGAACAGACCTTTGCTGCTATGGTGACCTGTATGGACCGTGGTATCGGAGAAATCATACAGACCCTGAAGGATGCAGGTAAACTGGATAATACTATTTTCCTGTTTTTCAGCGACAATGGTACAGAAAACGGTTCCAGCGGTACGCTCCGTGGAAAGAAATTCCTCGAATTCGATGGCGGGGTACGTTCTCCGGCATTGTTAAGCTGGCCGGCTCAACTTAAAGGAGGTCGCACTATCAATCAGGTAATGGGTTTTGTGGACGTGATGCCTACCATGTTGAGCGCTGCAAATAAAAAAACGAAAGTGAAATTCGATGGCATGAATATGTTGCCGGTGCTTAAAGGCGAAAAACAAAGCATCGACCGCAAATTCTATCTGGGACTGGGCGCTGTAGTGACCAACGAATGGAAATTTATCGAAAAGGGACACAATCCTAAAATGAAGATTAGTGAGAACCAGTTGTTTCGCATCGATACCGATCCGAATGAGAAAACCAATGTGATTGATCAATATCCGAAACTGGCAGCTGAGTTCCTCGAATTCGTAAAACCTTACGACGCACTGAAACCTGTCATCCCTATGCCAGATTATGGTGAAGGACAGGAAGGGTTTGTGGCGCCGAGGGAGTGGAAAGTTGAGAATTGAGAGTGGAAAGTTGAGAGTTGAGAGTTGAGAGTTGAAAGTTGAGAGTTGAAAGTGAAAAGAACTAAGAACTAAGAACTAAGAACTAAGAACTAAGAACTAAGAACTAAGAACTAAGAACTAAGAACTAAGAACTAAGAACTAAGAACTAAGAACTAAGAACTAAGAACTAAGAACTAAGAACTATATTAAGCCACTAACTCTCAACTCTCAACTCTCAACTCTCAACTTTCCACTCTCAACTCTTAACTCTTAACTTTACCTCCTCTCAACTAAAATTATTGACAAAATACAATGAACAAAAGATTATTATTGCCTCTATTAGCTGGTGCAGGTTTCACAGCATTTGCTGCAGAAAAGCCCAACATCATTATTATCTATGTAGATGATATGGGTTATTCGGATCCGGCCTGTTTCGGAGGTACTTATACACCAACGCCGAACATTGATAAACTTGCGACAGAAGGCATCCGTTTTTCGCAGTATTATTCGGCTTGTCCTATCAGTTCCCCTTCGCGGACGGGCATAACTACCGGCATGTATCCCACACGATGGGGGATCACTACTTTCCTGCAAACCAAATCGGGAAACCGTAATAATGAACAAAACGATTTTCTCGACAACCGTTCGCCCTCCATGGCCAGAGTGCTCAAAGGCAACGGTTATGCCACCGGTCATTTCGGTAAATGGCACATGGGTGGCGGTCGTGATGTGGACGATGCACCCTCAATCGCTACCTATGGTTTCGATGAGTTCAACTCCACCTGGGAAAGTCCCAATCCTGATCCGGAACTTACCTCGACTGACTGGATATGGGCTGATTCGGACAATGTGAAAAGATGGAACCGTACTGCCTATTTTGTTGATAAAACCCTTGCTTTTCTTTCGAAGAACAAAGAAAAACCCTGTTTCATCAATTTATGGCCCGATGATGTGCATACTCCCTGGGTGGTGAACGACGATGAACATTCGAGTCCGGAGGCCGACTGGCAAAAAGCAGCCTCGCTCACAGTGGTACTGAATGAACTGGATGTACAGATAGGCCGGTTGATGCAGGGGATAAAAGACCTGGGACTGGATGAAAAAACCATGGTAATCTTTACCAGCGATAACGGTCCTTCGCCTGCTTTCAGTGGGAAACGTACCAATTACATGCGCGGACAGAAAGCTACGCTGTATGAAGGTGGTATTCGGTTACCGCTCATTCTCCGCTGGCCGGGACATATCACTCCGAATCAGTTGAATTCACAGTCGGTGATCTGTGCAGTCGATCTCCTTCCTTCTTTTTGTGCGATTACCGGAACCGCGATGCCGGAGAACTTTCCGACCGATGGAGAGGACCGAAGCAACATCCTGCTCGGAGGAGAGAATGCGGAAAGGGCGAAACCATTGTTTTGGGAATTTGGTAAAAACAAAGCCGACAGGGTGAGTCCGCATATCGCTGTGCGCGAAGGCGACTGGAAATTACTGGTAAATGCCGACGGAACCAGGACTGAATTGTACAATTTGAAAACCGACGTAAAAGAAGCTACCAATGTGGCTTCCACCAATGCCACTATTGTCAACCGGCTCAAACCCATGGCCATCAGTTGGTTTAATACGGCTTTCAGACAATATGCCGATTTGGGTACGGGTGTCGATAATACCGTTTTTGACGAGCAGTTCAGGTTATTCCCCAATCCGGTAACCGACTTTCTGCAGATTCAGACCAATAACGAGAATTATCAGGTGGAATTGCTGAGTATGGATGGTAAGCGTCAGCTAAGTGCCGGCAGGAATATAAACAAAATAAATCTTTCATCTTTCTGTAAGGGTGTTTATCTGCTAAAGGTGGAAAGTAACGGTATTAGTTACTATAAAAAAATTGTAAAAGAATAAATATTATAACCATATAAGACATATAAGTTACATATAAGCTTTCTCTGTTGAAGCTATATGCAACTTTTATATTAATTAGTTGTAATTTAAACTTATATGTAACTTATATGTCTTATATGGTAAAAAAAATTATCGTATGAACAAAACTCTTTCATTATCTTTGCTTCTGGGAAGCAGTCTGACATTGACTGCCAACGACAAACCAAACATTATTGTCATTTATGTTGACGACATGGGATATGGCGATATCTCATCCAACGGAGGCAGTATTACCAAAACAGAAAACATCGACCGGCTGGCTGAAGAAGGCATCCGTTTTACACAATATTATTCTGCTTCTCCCATCAGTTCTCCATCACGAACGGGCATCACCACGGGGATGTATCCCACCCGCTGGGGTATCCGCAGTTTCCTGCAATCGCGTAAGGGAAATAAGAAAGCCGAACAAAAGGATTTTCTTTCGGATAAAGCACCTTCGATGGCCCGTATGTTGAAAGAAAACGGTTATGCTACCGGCCATTTTGGCAAATGGCACATGGGTGGCGGTCGCGATGTGGACAATGCGCCTTCGATCCATAAATACGGATTTGATGAATATAAATCCACCTGGGAAAGTCCTGATCCTGATCCGCTTCTGACCGATTCCAACTGGATATGGAGTAGTCGCGACAGCATCAAACGCTGGAACAGAACTGCTTATTTTGTGGATAAAACCCTCGACTTTATCAAACGTCATCCCGATAAACCCTGTTTTGTAAATCTTTGGCCAGATGACGTGCATTCACCTTTCGTTCCAAATCCTGATGAGCTGGCAACGGATGAAAGAGATTGGGAAAAACAGGAATCCTTTGCCGTGGTGCTGAAAGAGATGGATAGACAAATCGGTCGCCTGATGAAAGGACTGAAGGATTTAGGGGTGGATGAAAATACCCTGGTGATTTTTACCAGTGATAATGGTCCCAATCCCAGTTATTTGAATAAACGAACCGTGGGCATGCGCGGACAAAAAGGCACCTTGTATGAAGGAGGTATCCGAATGCCATTTATTGTTCGCTGGCCGGAAAAGATTGCTCCCGGACAGGTCAACGACCAGTCGGTGATGGTGTCGGTAGACCTGCTGCCTTCGTTATGTAAGATCACCGGTGCCAAATTGCCCTGCAATTATCCTATTGATGGTGAAGACCGCAGTAGTATTCTTCTCGGAGGAAAGGATGTGCAACGAAATCAACCCGTATACTGGGAATTTAACAGGAATCAACCATCTTCAGTAGAAGAAAACAGTCAAAGGATCAGCCCGCAGATTGCCGTGCGCGAAGGCGACTGGAAATTGCTTGTTAATCAGGATGGCAGCCGTGTGGAACTCTATAACCTGATCACCGATGTGAACGAAACCACCAATGTGGCTGCAAAAAACACTGCCATTGCTGCTTCCATGAAAAAGAAGGCACTGGGGTGGT
>JAYFPP010000016.1:0-1710 GCA_034927635.1 Paludibacter sp. | reverse complement strand
CAGGTAACAGAGGCTGTAACAGACAAGGCAATTCCTTATGCCACCATTAGTGCTCAGTCGGATAGTCTGAAAAATGTCGTTAAGCTTTGTAGTGATGTGAATGGCAGGTTTGATGTCAGGGTGAATCGCAAAGGAAAATATGTGTTAACTTTTTCGGGAGTTGGATTGAAAGAGGAGGTGAGAACTATAGAAATTGGAGATACCACTGTTGTAGATATAGGAAATGTGAAGATGGGAGAAGGGGTTAATTTGAAGCAGGTCGACGTTGTTGCTCAAAAACCTCTGATAAAAGTTGATGTCGATAAAATAACCTATAGTATCGAAGCGGATCCGGAGTCGCAAACCAGCAATGCACTGGAAATGTTGCGCAAGGTTCCTTTGCTGGATGTTGATGGTGAAGACAATGTGACCCTGAACGGACAGTCTAACTTCAAAGTATTGGTCAACGGGAAAAGCTCATCAATGATGTCGCAAAACTTTAAAGAGGTTATTAAAAGTCTGCCCGCCAATTCAATAAAAGATATTGAAGTGATAACAAATCCTTCGTCGAAATATGAAGCTGAGGGTATTGGGGGTATTATCAATATTATTACTATAAAAAAGACCCTGAACGGATATAACGGAAGCGTAAATGCCGGTTTTGATACTTTCGGAGCAATGAATGGAGGCATTTATCTTTCCACAAAAGTTAATAAATTCGGGTTTTCCGGACGATATTCAGTTAATCAGAATAAAAGACCTGAATGGAGGAGCAATTCATCACGTGAGAATTTTTTATCCTCAATGGAGAATCAATATTATATGAATACGAGCGGAAAATCAACAAGTTCAGGACTTTTCCATAATTTTAACGGTGAGGCCAGTTATGATATTGATTCTTTAAACCTGATCTCAATGTCATTCTGGGGATATTTCGGCAATAGTAATAATAATGGAAGATCGGTAACTGAAATTCAGAACAGTCAGAGAGTCAGAACCAGTTATTTTGAAATGCTTAATAATGGAAGTTATAGTTATGGAAATTTATCAGGTAATATTGATTACCAAAAGACATTTATAAAACCTGATAAAACATTTACTATATCTTATAAATTAGAAAACAATCCTTTTACATCAGATAATACCACTGAAACGGATAAAGAATTTAATTACGAAGTATCTAAACAGCATTTGATAAGTGATAATTTTACACGTGAGCAAACCCTTCAGGTTGATTATTATGATCCATTAACCAAGAAACATCAGATTGAGAGTGGTGTAAAAGGAATTTACCGTCAGAACGAAAGCAATTCGGATGTGTACAGATTAAATCCATTGAGCGACCAGGTTGAATATGACGCTGTACGAAGTAATGAACTGGTTTATGATCAAACGATAGTCGGATTATATGGAGGATATGTTTATAGTCCGGGTAAATTCAGTTTAAAGTCTGGGCTGCGTGCAGAACTGACATGGAACGATGCCATTTCGAAGTCTGTGCGCGATACCAGCTTTTCAAGTACTCTAAAGAATGTAGTGCCCTATCTTACATTAACTTATAAGCTAAAACCTACTCAAACGCTTAAATTGTCCTATACACAACGTCTTCAACGACCGGGAATCTGGTACCTGAATCCTTATCGCAACGATTTGAACAGATTGTATGTGTATTATGGAAATCCGGATTTGAAATCAGAAGTGGCTCATTCTTTCGAAGCGGGGTATAATAAT
>JAYFPP010000037.1:0-2431 GCA_034927635.1 Paludibacter sp. | reverse complement strand
CATCAACTCAGGACCGGTTGTTCCTGTGGGATACCCGGGGAAGTTTTCCACTTCGGTGGTGGTGGTTAATTGTCCGCCCGGCTGCATACCTTCATACAATACGGGTGACAAATTTGCTCGTGATGCATAAATAGCGGCTGTGTAGCCTGCCGGTCCTGATCCGATGATCAGACATCTAATTCTTTCTGTCATAATATTTTCGTTGAATTGTTTATTCGTTTAATTGTGTAAATGTGTAATAGTGTATATGTGTAGATGTGTAGTTGTGTAATCGTGTAATTGAATACTGGGTTTATCATTCTCAACTCTCAACTCTCAACTCTCAACTCTCAACAATTCATCACTTTAAAACGCCCGAATCTGACGTCTCTACTGCTCGCTATTCGCTATTACCTCTTCGCTCTTCGTTATCTGAGGTCATTCACCGTCACCCCTTTGAATTTTGTTTTATCAAATATAAAGGTGTTCTGGCTGACTGCCACTTTCTTTTGATAGTTGAACAAAGACAGGTGATTGGTCATGCCGTTTTTTTGCTGAATGAAGATAGAAAAGAGATTACCCGATGCTTTAACTAATTGAACTTCCACCTTTGTGAAAGTTGCGTTTTTGGTTTTCGGCGTCATCACAATAATATGATGCTTCTCGTTCTTTGTCTTGCCGAATTGTATCTTACTCACTTTTTTAAAAGCTGACAGGATACTCACCGGATTTGTTTCAGCCAGTTCCTGTTCGGTTGGCTCAGTGATACTCACTTCATTACTCTCTTTCAGTAACGCCCACTGAGTTTTTCCGTTGAACCACACCTGTGCTTCCTCCATTTCAAGATAAAACTGATTACTTTTTAGTATGAATGTACCTGAAACCTGCTGCGAATTTACACCATTTTTTTCTGAAATCTTAAGGCTGAAACCTGTGCGGATGGCTTCAGTCTTTATTGAGTTGATGAAATTGTTAATAAGTCGCTCAGCTTCAGCGTTGTTCTGAGCGCTTATAAGGAAAATCGAATTTGTGAATAGGATTATAGAAAGAATGTATTTGTTCATTTTTATTTTTTTATTGTCTACAGTCTACAGTCGACGGTCAACAGTTAACGGATAATTGATGATAAACCATCGACTGCAGACCGTAGACTGTAGTCTGCCGACAATTCATTTAAACTCAGCGCATCTGTTTCAAAATCTGTTCCAGATGATATTCGTCCATCACCAACACCTGCCGGGCTTTGCTGCCTTCGTTTGGTCCGATGATGCCGGCAACTTCCAACTGGTCGACAATACGACCGGCCCGGTTGTAGCCAATAGAGAATTTGCGCTGAATATTCGAAGTAGATCCTTGTTGAGATGAGACAATTAGTCTGGCTGCTTCCTCGAACAGCGGATCTCTTTTACTCATATCAACAGAACTGATGTCCAGACCATCGCCTTCGGCACCGACATATTCGGGCAGATAGAAGGCGGTAGGATAGCCCTGCTGCTGTCCAACATGGTGAACGATGTTTTCCACTTCAGGAGTGTCGACAAATGCACATTGCACACGAATCAGTTCGTTGCCCGAAGTAAAGAGCATGTCGCCACGTCCAACCAACTGATTGGCACCCGGACTGTCGATGATAGTACGGGAGTCGATCATGGAAGACACGCGGAAGGCAACTCGGGCGGGGAAGTTGGCTTTGATGACTCCGGTAATAATGTTTACCGATGGCCGTTGTGTAGCGATAATCATGTGAATACCAATTGCACGGGCCAGCTGGGCAATACGGGCAATCGGCAGTTCAATTTCCTTTCCGGCCGTCATGATGAGATCGCCGAACTCATCGACAATCACCACAATATAAGGCAGGAACTTATGTCCTTTTTCGGGATTCAGCTGACGGTTGATGAATTTCTCGTTGTATTCCTTAATATTTCTTACGTGCGCTTTCTTCAACAGGTCGTAGCGTTCATCCATTTCCTTACAGAGAGAGTTCAGCGTTTCCACAACTTTGGTAGTGTCGGTGATGATAGCGTCTTCTCCGTCAGGCAGTTTTGCTAAGAAATGTTTTTCGATATCCCCGTAGATATTGAATTCCACTTTTTTGGGGTCAATCAACACAAACTTCAATACCGAAGGATGTTTTTTGTATAACAAAGAAGTGATGATGGCATTCAATCCCACTGATTTACCCTGCCCTGTAGCACCGGCCACGAGTAAGTGAGGCAGTTTGGTTAAATCCACCATGAAAATTTCGTTGGTGATGGTACGTCCGAAAGCAATAGGCAGTTCGAACTTCGATTCCTGAAATTTCTTCGATGCAATGATGGAATGCATGGAAACAACCTGAGGGTCGGCATTGGGAACTTCGATACCAATGGTGCCTTTTCCGGGAATTGGGGCAATAATACGGATACCCGTAGCCGCCAGACTCAGCATAATGTCGTATTCAAGATTACGG
>JAYFPP010000262.1:0-7798 GCA_034927635.1 Paludibacter sp. | reverse complement strand
GCAAAGGAAATGAAGAATCCGAGTTTTCTGGCATTGTCGGCCGACAAAAAACTGTTGTATGTCGTTGGTGAATCGGACAAAGCGAGCAGGGCAGGAGCCTTTGCTTTTAACCCAAAAGAGGCTACTTTCAGGTTTATCAATAGTTCTGAAACGAAAAGTAAAGGTCCCTGCTATATTTCGGCAAGTAATAAACATGTTTTTACAGCCAATTATGGCGGCGGTAGTATTTCGGTATTCGGTCGCCAGCCTGATGGTTCGCTGAGTGAACTTCAGCAATTAATTATACACACAGGGAGCAGTATTCATCCCGAACGTCAGACTAAGCCTTATGTACATCAGGTCTTGCTTACGCCCGACAAGAAATTTTTGATTGCCAATGACCTTGGTACCGATAAAGTTACGGTATACCGGTATAATGAAAATGCTACAACACAGATACTTATTGCTCACGACAGCGTTAAGGTAAAGTTGGGTAGCGGTCCGCGTCATATGACCATCAGTAAAGATGGTAAGTTTGCTTACCTGATGCAGGAAGTGGATGGTACGGTTACCACATTCTCATTAAAGGACGGAAAGCTGACTATTTTGCAGGAAACATCGGTGATTACCCCCGAATCGGGTGATGAGGCACGTGCAGCGGATATCCATCTCTCACCTGATGGCAAATTTGTGTATGCTACCAACCGTGGAACTGCCAGTAATATCACCTGCTTTGCCGTGGGAAAGGATGGTAAACTGACTTTCGTTCAGCAAATATCCACTGGTGGAGTGGGGCCGCGTAACTTTAACCTTACCCCTGACGGGAAATATGTTTTTGTGGCCAACCAGAATTCCGATAATATTGTGATTTTTCAAAGAGATAAAAAAACAGGTGAGTTGAAAAACACAGGTAAAATGATGCAGGTAGGTGCTCCTGTTTGTTTAGTATTCTATTAAAATTTTGTACCTTTGTGTCTTTAAAAATTCACAGTAAAACTATCAATTATGAGATTAATTATTCAGAAAAATTACGATTTGGTTTCGAAATGGACAGCGCTTTACATTGCCGACAAAATTAACAATGCTAAACCGACTGCTGAAAAACCTTTTGTACTTGGTTTGCCAACAGGCTCAACGCCACTCGGTACTTACAAAAACCTGATTGAACTTTACAAACAGGGAAAAGTGTCGTTTAAAAATGTGGTTACATTCAATATGGATGAATATGTGGGTATTCCGCAAAGTCACGAGCAAAGTTACTATTCTTTTATGTGGAATAATTTCTTCAGCTATGTAGATGTTCAAAAGGAGAATGTAAATATTCTGAATGGAAATGCTGCTGATCTGGAGGCTGAATGTGCTGCTTATGAGGCTAAAATTGCTTCTTACGGTGGTATCGATTTGTTTCTGGGCGGTATTGGTCCCGATGGACATATTGCTTTCAACGAACCGGCTTCATCTTTATCTTCCAGAACCCGTATTAAAACCCTCACACAGGATACAATTATCGCCAACTCCCGTTTCTTCGAAAACGACGTGAATAAAGTGCCTAAGAATGCACTGACTGTAGGCGTGGGAACGGTTTGTGATGCCAAAGAAGTTTTAATTATTGTTAATGGTCATAACAAAGCCCGCGCTTTGCGCCATGCTGTGGAAGAACCGGTAAATCATATGTGGACCATCAGCGCGCTGCAATTACACCCGAAAGCAATCATTGCCTGCGATGATGCTGCCTGTGCCGAACTGAAAGTCGGAACATATAAGTATTTTCTTGATATAGAAAAGGACGCGATTCTTTAAGATAAGTGCAGATAATAAGGCTAAAGATTTTTGCAATCAATATCAATTCCCTCCGGTTTTAACCGGAGGTTTTTTTTATTCATTTATTCATTCATTCAATCATTCATTCATTTTTCATAAATTCCCAATAAATAATAAAAAAATTTCTTTTGTTCATATCATTTTGTATATTTGAAACTCATTAAAATTCAATATGCATTATGAAACGCTTACTTAATTATCTCCCGGTTCTGTTTATCGTTGCAGTATTCTTTACTTCCTGTCTCCCTGAGGAAGATTTCGATGAAGCACTACTGATCGGCAAATGGAGATCGGGAACCTTGTTTTACCGTTATGACAGCGGTGGAACCGGAGTGAGTTGGGATACTGCTGATGATGTAACGGAAGCAGAAGGACAAGCATACACATGGACGCTTGTAAAATCGGAACTAACACATATTCATGTGATAGAAATGGGTGGAAGTGTGCCTAAAGTTTATACAGTTACCAAACTGACAGAAACTACACTGGAATATAAAGATGATTTTGATAAATCTTTCTCATTTACTAAAGTTGTTCAATAACTGATTTACTGTTTACATAATCAATTATTTAATAATCTGTCCATATGAAAATACTGAAAACCGCTTTGATTGTGCTGTTATCATTGATCGCAGTCGTTGTGATAGCTGCCGGCATCCTGATATGGGTAGTTTTTACACCTGAGAAGCTTACACCTATTGTACGAAATGAGTTAGGTAAAATGCTGACTTGTGAAGTGCAGGTGAACAAGGTGGAACTGACTTTCTTCAGTACTTTTCCCGAATTTGGTTTGCAGATAGATAATTTCCTGTTGAAAAATCCAATGCAGGGAGCGCCTTCGGATACTTTGCTGAGCGCTGAAAAAATGGTGGCTTCGGTGGATATTGCAACTCTATGGAAAAATAATCAGGTGAAGGTACACGAATTACTTCTTGAACGGCCGGATATCTCGGTTTATGTGGATAGTGCAGGTCGCGCTAACTACGATATAATGCCTCCGACTCCCGAAGATACTACAGCTTTTGAGCTACCATTCGATCTGTTACATCTCGACAAAATTAAACTCGAGGATGCAAATATGAGCTATAAGGATGACGGTATGGATATGTTGTTGACATTGAACGATCTGAAAGCCCGATTAAATATAAGCATGAAGGGAGATTTGGTGGAGGGAAATCTGTCAGGTGCATCAAAGGCATTTTCTTTTAACTGGGCTAAAACGGATTATTTGAAAAATACGCCATTGGAAGTTGAAACGCCTTTTACCTTCAGTATCAATGACCAGAAACTTCAATTGAAAAAAGGAAGTCTGGCCCTGAATCAACTTGGTTTTGCTGTGGATGCTTTTATTCATAACAAACCTGAAGAAATTTATACTGACATCGCTTTTAATTCTGATGAACTGGAAATAAAACCTGTACTCGACCTGCTTTCATTGCCTTTCGGCCAATATCTTGAAGGTATGACCATGAATGGGATAACTTTGGTAGATGGTACACTGAAGGGCACTATCAGTGATACTCAATTGCCCGTATTTAATTTGAAAATCGGTTTCAGGGAAGGTGATTTTGCCTATGAAGGTTTGCCTTATGAGCTGTTCGATATCTCAGGAAAGGCTGAGGTCGCAATGGATATGAATGATGAGAAGCTCTGGTTTGTCAAAGTGGATGATTTTGACGGCAAAACCGGAAAGTCACATCTGTTGGGTACAGCATTTATTGATCAACTGATGGGGGATATGCGTTTCGATATCAATGCAAATGGAAGTTTGAATCTCGAAGATGCAAAACCCATGTTGCCGGAGGATATGCCGCTTGATATTCAGGGTTTAGCACTTGGAAATGCCAATATAAAATTCCTGTATTCTCAGTTCGAACAAAATCAATTTGAAAAAATGTCCATCGCTGGAAAGTTCAAAGTGAAAGATCTTGTGGCTGATTATGATACTATCAGCATGCGTTCGAAGGCGGCTGATCTGGCTTTCACAATGCCGAATATCAAAAGTCAACAGACCTCCTTCATTGAAATGGATATTGCCACAGGACATTTGGATGTGTTGATGGGAAAGCATATAAGAGCTGGTTTACAGGGACTTGATTTGCTGCTTTCAACATCAAATATGATGACTGATCTTCCGCTTGCCATGAATGGTACGTTCAATGGTAATGCTGTCTCGGCCAATATGGATGAAATGACTGCTTTTATCAATCAACCAAAAGGGAATTTTACTATGGTGATGGATATGGAGGATTCTACTGCTATACCGGTGTTCGATTGCGAATTTGATGTTCAGCAATTAATTGCCGCTATGGATACTATTGCCATTGATATTGCGCAGCCGTCGGGTGTGTTTATGTATCATCCTGATCCTCTGGATATAAAACGACCGAAGATTCAGTTGGATTATCGTAGCGAACGGCTCGCTGCCCGCATGGGGCAGAAAAAGATAGATACGAAAAAGATCAGCGTGAATGCCGATGTCGCATATGATGGCAATCAAAAGAATGCCCTGTTGCAGTGGATACCAAAAGGATATGTGAAAATGGAGGACGGAAGAATCAATTTGCCGGAGGTGAGCTCCGAAATTCTTATTCCTGCCATCGATTTTGATTTTACTCCCGACGAATATCTTATCAGGGACAGCCGTCTGGTGATTGATAAATCCGATTTTCAGCTGACAGGAAAGCTTAGTAATGTGAGCGAATACCTGAAAGATGAAGGATTGCTGAAAGGTGATTTTAACTTCAGATCGCATCAAACCGACATCAATCAACTGATGGAGCTGACGAATGGCATTGGCTACGAGGAAACAGAAGTTAAAGATACGGTATCTTCGACAGGCTCTGGTGGACCATTTATGGTACCCAAAGGCATGGATATTTCCTTGTATGCGAGTATTAATCAGGCATTGTTCGCTTCGGATACTGCCCGTAATGTGCAGGGAAACATTACAGTGAAAGATGGAACACTGGTAATGGAGAGTATGCTCTTTACCACTTCGGCAGCGAAAATGCAACTTACCGGTATGTACCGTACTCCCCGTAAGAACCATTTGTATATGGGACTTGACCTTCATTTGTTGGAAATTGAAATTGCCGAATTGCTCGACCTGATACCGGATGTTGATTCTATCATGCCAATGTTGCGGTCATTTAGTGGTAAAGGTGAATTCCATATGGTTGTAGAGACTTACCTTGATTCGCTCTATAACTTAAAAAAATCAACACTTCGCGGGGCATCTTCGGTACGTGGACAGAACCTGGTGCTGATGGATGGTGAGACATTCACCGAAATTGCCAAAACATTGCGTTTCAATAAGAAAACAGAGAATAAAGTGGATAGCTTATCGGCTGAGTTTACCATCTTTCGTAGTGAAGTGGATGTGTATCCTTTCCTTATTGTGATGGATAAATACAAAGCAGTGGTGGAAGGCAAACACAACCTTGATATGACTTTCGATTACCATATATCACTGACCGACAGTCCGCTACCTATACAGTTGGGCGTGGATGTGAAAGGGAACCTTGATGATATGAAAATCAGTCTGGCCAAATGCAAATACGCCAATATGTATCGCCCTGCTCAGCGCAATGAAGTGGATGTGAAAAAACTGGAACTGCGTAAGTTGATACGTGATGCGCTCACAGCTAAAGTAAGGGAAGAATAGACTTATTCGTACCGGATGATCGTGGCCGGAAGGATCTTTGTAATGAGATACGAAGGTCCGATCATCATCAGGATGGAAGCCAGTAATGTGCCTGCATTCAGCAATATAATCAAAGGCCAGTTGAATAATACGGGAACGGTGGAAATATAATAAGCTTCAGGATCCAATGGAAGGATGCCGGTAAAATATTGTATGGCACATAAAAGCAAACCTGCGATATTACCCCAAAGCATACCTTTGCCGATGAGGAAAAGTGAATGATAAAGGAAAATTTTCCGTACCGACCAGTTGGTCGCGCCTATGGATTTTAGTATACCTATCATGTTGGTACGCTCCAGAATCAGAATCAGCAAGCCGGAGATCATGTTGAATCCCGCCACTGCCAGCATCAGGAAAAGAATAACCCATACATTCATGTCGAGCAGATCGAGCCAGGAGAATATCTGCGGATTGATGTCCTTGATGGTTTGTGTGTAGTAGGAACTCCCGTCCGACTGAAGTTTATTCGCTGTTAAAAAGTACACCTCATCGCCCACGGCATCAATTTCATCGAAATCATTGATAAGTACCTCGTAACCGCTCACCTGTGATTCACTCCATTGATTCAGATTTTGTACTTGCCGTATGTCGGTAAGAATAAATAACTTATCATATTCGATGAAATTGGTGGAGTAGATGCCGGAAATGGTGAACTTCCTTGCCCTGATTTGATCCTGAATAAAATAGGTGAAAAAGCTGTCGCCGGTTTTCAGTTTAAATAAGTCGGCCAAATGTTTTGAAATCACGACTTTGTTTTGCAAACTGTCTTTCAAATTCAGCGTGTCGCCATCCACCATATTGACTTTGAAGAAGTTCCAGTCGAAGTTGCGGTCGATGCCCTTGAGGACAATTCCCTGAAACTGATCATCGGTTTTGATGATACCCGGTTTGGTGGCGAAGGGTTGTATATGGCGTACTCCTTTTATGGAGGCAATTCCGTTCTTCAGACTGTCGTTGAGCGAGATGGGAGTCATCTCATAGGTATTGTTACTGTCGAAGTTGGTGATTTGAATATGCCCACCGAACCCGATGGTTTTATTTCTGATTTCCTGTTTGAATCCGAGTACTATACTCAAAGCAATCAGCATCACGGCAAGACCTATAGCTATTCCGAGGATGGCTATACGCACAGCAGGACGGGAAACATTCTTCCTGTCCTGCCTGAAGTGAATACGTTTTGCTATGAAATACTCAAGATTCATATGGATTTCACAGGTTTATTTATATACTGCTCCGGGATATACTTCCAAAGCTTTGCGCAATACAATCAGGGCTTGTTTTAAGTCTTCTTTGTCGAGCACATATGCTATCCTGACTTCATCGCGTCCGATATCCGGAGTTGTGTAGAAGCCTGAAGCAGGAGCCATCATCACAGTCTGACCTTCAAATTCGAAGTCGGAGAGCAACCATGCGCAGAATTTGTCGGCATCATCAACAGGTAAACGGGCAACGGTGTAAAAGGCACCCATGGGAATGGGAGAATAAACGCCCGGAATGCGGTTAAGACCGTCGATGAGGTATTTCCTGCGCTCTACATATTCGTTGTACATCTCCAGCATATAATCTTCCGGTGTATCGATGGATGCTTCAGCAGCAATCTGGCCAATCAGCGGGGGACTTAAACGTGCCTGGCAGAATTTCATCACGTTGCGCAATACATCTTTGTTTTTTGTTACCAATGCACCTACACGAATACCACATTCACTGTATCTTTTTGAAACAGAGTCGAAAAGCACTACATTTTCTTCAATGCCATCTAAATGGAAGGCAGAGATATACGGAGCACCGGTATAACAAAACTCGCGGTAAACTTCATCGGAGAACAAGTACAAATCATGTTTCTTAACCAGTTTCTTAATATTATTCATTTCCGCACGGGTATAGAGATAACCGGTTGGATTATTAGGGTTACATATCAAAATACCTTTGGTGCGCGGTGTGATAAGCTCTTCAAATTTTTCGATGGGAGGCAGGGCAAAACCATCGTCGATACTGCAAAAAATAGGTTTAATGATGGCGCCGGCAGCAATGGCAAAAGCTGTATAGTTGGCGTAAGCAGGTTCCGGAACGATGATTTCGTCACCCGGATCCAGACAACTCATGAAAGCAAAGTTCACCGCTTCGGAACCTCCGGTAGTGATGATGATGTTCTCTTCCGTAACATCAATGTTGAAACGGTGGTAGTATCCTGCAAGTTTGGTGCGCAGACTTTTTATTCCGTCGCTCGGACTGTATTCCAGTATTTTTCTGTCGATGTTGCGAATCGCGTCAATCGCCACCTGAGGAGTTTTC
>JAYFPP010000108.1:0-13434 GCA_034927635.1 Paludibacter sp. | reverse complement strand
CCACCAATCTGTATTTGATATATTCGCAATTTACGGATGGCTCCCCAATATTTTCAAATGGATTATGAAAGCTGAATTAAGACGAATTCCTCTCGTTGGTAAAGCCTGTGAGTCGGCCGGACATATTTTTATCGACAGAACCAATCCGCTTTCAGCTAAATTAAGCATCGAAAAAGCCGAGAAACAATTGATTAATGGGGTTTCTGTAGTTATATTTCCTGAAGGAACGCGCACAAAAAACGGGGAAATGAATAAGTTTAAAAAAGGTGCATTCCGTATTGCTGCCGATTTATCTCTGCCGATATTACCTGTTACTATTCGTGGAAGTTTTGAGTGTCTTCCCCGCAATACTTTTGTAGTCTTTCCAGGTGTAATTGAAATGCACTTTCACGAACCGATTGATGTTAAAGCTTATTTACCTGATAACACTGCTGAACTCATTCAACGCACCTGGCAGGTTATTCATGATGATTTGTAAGTAAATCTCCTCTTAATTTATTTTATACTTTATATTATAATATTGTTTGTGTGCTTGCCGACATGATAATTGATGCTACTTTCTTAAATTCAATCATTTCGACCCGTAAAGTTAAATATAGTTAATTATTTTTATTTGTAATTTGCGTAAATAGTTATAAATAAGTTGTTTGCGTGTTTTGCATGTAAAATATTTTACTATCACAAGGTACTATGTATTGCAAGGTACTATATTCTGTAATATATTTGCAAAGTTTTAATAAACAACACTTATATGATTCAACTCTCAAACATCAACAAGACTTATTTTACCGAAGCAACTTCACTTCATGTGCTGAAAGGGCTTGATTTGCATATTGAAACAGGAGATTATGTTTCCATCATGGGAGCTTCAGGTTCGGGTAAGTCCACTTTATTAAATATTCTTGGAATACTTGATAATTATGATACCGGCGATTACCGTCTCAATAATGTGCTGATAAAGAATTTATCGGAAAGAGAAGCTGCTCATCACCGGAATGAAATGATAGGTTTTGTTTTTCAGTCATTTAACCTGATTAATTTTAAGAATGCACTTGAAAATGTAGCGCTTCCTCTTTATTACAGGAAAATAAATCGTAAAAAGCGCAATATTATTGCCATGGAATATCTTGATAAAATGGGATTGAAGGATTGGGCCTATCACCTGCCAAGTGAAATGTCGGGTGGACAAAAGCAACGTGTAGCCATTGCCCGCGCAATTATCTCTAATCCCAAAGTATTACTGGCAGATGAGCCTACCGGGGCGCTCGACAGTAAAACCACCGGGGAAGTTATGCAGGTACTGACCGAACTCAATGCTTCGGGAATCACAACAATCATTGTGACACATGAAAAGTCGGTGGCTGATGCTACTAAGAAAATCATTCATATTAAAGATGGTATGATTGAAAGTATTGAAAAAAGGATATAAGGATATATACATATAATCTTTGGCCGGTGGTTTCAAAATAATATTGTCGCTAAAGATTGAATACCAAAAAAGCAAACAGTAATAGCAAATAGTAAATTAATAATATGGATATCCTACAGGAAATATGGTCTGGTCTGAAACACAATAAATTAAGGACTGTGCTTACGGGACTCTCAGTTTCGTGGGGAATATTCATTCTGATAATATTGTTGGGTGCAGGTAACGGATTGAAAAACGGTGTAACCTCCAACTTTAGTGAACGGGCAACCAATACGGTTCAACTTTGGCCAAACAGGACTTCTAAGCCATACAAAGGCTATCAGTCGGGAAGGTACCTGAGTTTCACAGAAAAGGAGCTTAATCAGGTGGAAGAGGATGTTACTGAAATGACTGATCAGTCACCGGTTATTGAGAAGTATCTTACCATTACTAATAAATCGGAGTATGGCAGCTATTCTGTTAGGGGAGTAATGCCTTATTATGCAAGTATTTTCAATCTGGAATTTGAAGAAAAGGGGGGCAGATTTGTCAATGAACTGGATATGAGTTCAAATAGAAAAGTAATAGTAATTGATAAAAAAATTGAAGAAGTACTTTTCAAAAATGAATCAGCTCTGGGAAAGTTCGTTAAAGTGGATCAGGTGATGTTTCAGGTAGTGGGGATTAACTCAAAAAAAGAACGTTGGGGTGACGGAAATGCGTATATACCTTATTCTACAGCTCAAATGGTATTTAATCCGGATAAGAAATTCAGAAGTATTGCCATGACTATCGACGGATTGGAAACTAAAGAAGAGAATGATGCCTTCAATAAAAAGCTGACCGGCACACTTTCACAAACAATGACTTTCGATCCGGAAGATACGCAGGCGCTGTGGATCAGAAATTCACAAAGAGATTATATTGAAACCATGCAGATATTTAATGGGATTACCCTGTTTGTTTCAATCATCGGTATTTTTACTTTGATTGCCGGTATTGTGGGAGTCAGTAATATTATGCTGGTGACTGTAAAGGAACGTACCAGAGAAATCGGCATCCGTAAAGCAATCGGAGCTCCTCCGGGTCATATCTTGTTTTCTATTATCATCGAATCAATTATGATCACGGCTTTCTTCGGTTATTTGGGAATGATGGCGGGAATAGGGGTAACCGAACTTGTGAATATTATTCTGGAAAAGTCGGCAGCTGCCAATCCGTCTGAAACAGGAATGCGGGTATTTATGAATCCAACGGTTAACCTGACTTATGTTTATATCTCGACCCTGATATTGATAATTTCAGGAATCATTGCCGGTTATATGCCTGCACGAAAAGCCGTGAAAATAAAGCCCATTGAGGCCATGCGCGACGAAAACTAAACGATTCAACAGTTCAACGATTCAATTAACTCAATAATGTTCGACCTAGATAGATTTCAGGAAATATGGATTACCATCACGCACAATAAGTCGCGTAGCTTCATGACAGCCTTCGGCGTCTTTTGGGGGATGTTCATGCTGGTGGCAATGGTTGGTGCAGGTGTAGCGTTGGAAAGAGGTATATCTTCACAGGTGGAGGGTTTTGCTACCAATTCATGTTTTGTGTGGACGAATCAGACTTCAGAACCTTATAAAGGATTCAAAAAAGGTAGGCAGTGGAACATGGATAACAATGACCTGCGGATCTTATCAACCACGATTCCGGAAATACAATATATTGCTCCGATGATTTTTGGAGGAAACAGTAATAATAATGTTATCAGGAACGATAAGGCAGGTTCCTACCATATTAAAGGAAATTTTCCATCGTATAATATGATAGATAATCAGAAGATTATATACGGAAGATATATCAATGATATTGACATTGCCGAGAAAAGAAAAATATGTGTAATAGGGGAACGTGTTAATGAAGTTTTGTTTCCAAATGGCGAAAATCCTATAGGAAAAAATATTCAGGTAAAAGGTATTTATTTTCAGGTAGTAGGTGTTACGAGAGGGAGTTCAAATATTAATATTGGCGGAGATAGTCAGGAGACTGTTGTATTACCTTTTACTACAATGCAGCAGGCTTTTAATATGGGTCAGGATATTCATTTTCTGGCAGTTACAGCCCAGCCGGGGATTAAAGTAAAGGTAGTAGAAGAAAAAATACGTTCAGCACTTAAAACAGCTCACAACATTGCTCCATATGACAAAACAGCAGTAGGCGGGATGAATATTGAAGATCAGTTTACGATGTTTTTATACCTGGGTATCGGTATTGCTTCTCTTATCTGGATAGTGGGGATGGGTACTTTGCTGGCCGGCGCTGTTGGTGTTAGTAATATCATGTTGGTAACTGTGCGTGAGCGAACTAAAGAAATTGGAATCAGAAGGGCTTTAGGAGCTACACCCAGAAATATTGTTACTCAGATTTTGAGCGAAAGTATCGTACTCACTTTAATAGCGGGTGTTGCAGGGTTGATGTTTGGTGTGGGTGTATTATCACTTGCAGGAAAGATACTCGAGAATTCAGAAGGTATGTTTAAAGATCCCCAAATCAGTTTTGGAGTAGGAATAGGAACATTGATTATTCTGTTGGTAATAGGAACCTTAGCGGGATTTATTCCTGCCAACAGGGCGATGAAGATTAAACCGATTGAAGCGATAAGGGAAGAGTGATATTAGCGAAAAGTGAATAACGAATAACGATTAGTTAGAAACGAGAAATCAATTGGCTCCGGTTTTAACCGGAACATTAAATAATAACACATATATATAACAATAATATAAAAGTTCATGAAAAAAGTATTCAGATTCATCATCATCGGATTATTGGCCATAGGCGTAATCAGTACATTTGTTTTTTTATGGAAGAAATCTCAACCTAAAGAGATTAAATATGAAATAGTTGAAGCTCGTTTGGGAACAATTGAGAAAAAAACAGTGGCGACCGGTAAAGTGGAACCCAGAAATGAAATTCTCATCAAACCGCAATTATCGGGAATTATTTCTGAAATATATAAAGAAGCCGGAGATAAGGTGAAAGCAGGAGATGTTATTGCTAAAATTAAACTGATACCTGATATGGTGACTTTAAATGCTGCCGAATCAAGAGTTGTTGTTGCTCAATTGGCGCTGGATCAGTCGGTAAAAAACTATGAAAGAGATAAGAAACTACTACAGGAAAAAGTGATTTCGAGGGAAGAGTTTGAAAAAAGCGAATTGCAATACAATAATAACAAAGCAGAACTCAAAGCTGCAAAGGATAATCTTAGTCTTACCCGTGATGGTATTACCAGTGATAAAACATTGTTGAGTAATACTCTGGTGAGATCAACCATCAATGGAACTATCCTCGATATTCCTGTGAAGGTGGGAAATTCGGTGATTCAATCCAATAATTTTAACGATGGAACAACCATAGCCGCTGTCGCTAATATGAACGATATGTTGTTCGTCGGTAAACTTGACGAAACGGAAGTTGGGCGTATTAAAACCGGAATGCCTATGGATATTTCGATCGGAGCAATTCAGGGTACAAAGTTAAAGGCAAAACTTGAATATATTGCACCTAAAGGAGTTGAAAGCAACGGAGCCATCATGTTTGATATGAAAGCAGCAGTGACTGTTACCGATGATGTATATATCCGAGCAGGTTATAGCGCCAATGCCGAAATCATTTTTGATAAGGCAGAAAAAGTGCTCACGATTCCTGAAAGTTGTGTGGAGTTTAGTACAGATACTGCTTTTGTATATGTATTGCAAACTGAAAATCCGCAGGTATTTAAGAAGAAACAGGTGAAAACCGGCTTATCTGACGGTATCAATATTGAAATTAAAAGTGGCATAAAAGTGAAAAATAAAATCAGAGGCGCTCAAATTGTGGAGAAAAAAGAAACTACAAAAGAATAATGCTTTGATTTGACGATTCAATAATTTAATAATATAACGACGAACATGAAACATATTGCATTTATCTTATGCGCACTGATCCTGCTTGCAAGCCCGGGATTATCGGCAAAAAATATCCTTACACTGGAACAATGTATTGATACAGCGCTTCAAAATAACAGAAATATTAAACAGCAGTCGATAGTAAAAAAATCGAAAGTAATAGCTTATGATCAGGCCCGGATGAACTTATTGCCAAATATTAATGCCTCCGCCGGACAAAGTTATATGTTTGGTCGTTCTTTGATTGCCGATAATACCTACGCTAAAGTGAATTCTGCTCAGACATCATTTGGAATAAACAGTGGAATTACATTGTTTGACGGGCTAAGAATGAAATATGATATTGATGCCAGGAAAGCGGAAATGATGGCTTCTGAGGCTGATCTGGATAAAATTAAATCTGATATTGAGTTGAATGTTACGGTTGCATTTTTACAGGTATTATTATACAAAGAAAATAAACAAACGCTTGCAGATCAGTTAGCACTTACACAACAGAAAATCGAACAGAAAACCATACTGGTCAATGCAGGAAAGCAACCGGAAGGGGAGTTGTACGAATTGAAAGCTCAGTTGGCAAAAGAAGAATTAAATCTTACTCAGGCAGATAATAATCTGAAACTGGCATTATTGGATCTGGCTCAAATTGTTGAACTACAGGATTTCGAAAATATTGATATAGAAATACCTCAGAATTTAATGGCCTCAGATCTGTCATTACTCTCAGCTGATGAAGTTTATCAGTCTGCAATTACTAACCGACCAGAAATAAAAGGAGCTAATTATCGTTTGTTGACAAATGAAAAAAATGTGGCCATTGCTAAATCAGCCTTTTATCCTTCCCTGAGTTTTGGAGCTCAGGTTGGTACTGGATACTATAAGTTAAGTGGTTTTTCCAATGATTCTTTTAATCAGCAACTCAATGATAATCTGAGTACAAATCTCGGATTTAGTCTGCAAATCCCGATCTTCAATAAATTTGAGGTAAAAAACAGGGTTTCTTCAACTAAACTGGCAGTTGAAAGCAGTAAACTGGACATTGAGAATACCAAATATCAATTGCGAAAAACAGTGCAACAGGCATATCAGAATGCCATAGCTGCTCAGGCCAGACTTGCTGCGGCTCAGAAATCGGAAATAGCGTCAAAAGAAGCCTTCCGCTATGCAGAACAAAAATACGAAGCAGGACGGGCATCGGTGTACGAATTGTATCAGGCCAAATCAAATCTGACACAAGTACTTTCAGAGTTGACCCAATCAAAGTATGAATATGTATTGAGAATTAAAGTTTTAGAATTATTAAAATGAATGCAGATAATATCAAATCACAAATGCGTAAAGGTTATTTAGAATATTGTATTTTGCTTATTCTGAGGAAAAAACCATCCTACGCTTCTGATATCATCTCGGAATTGAAAGATGCGAAGATGATAGTTGTGGAAGGTACCTTGTATCCTTTGCTGACAAGGCTGAAAAATGCTGATCTTCTGGATTATCGTTGGGAAGAATCATCCCAGGGGCCTCCCAGAAAGTATTATGAAATGACTCCTAAGGGTGTTGCTTTCCTTGATGAACTTGAAAATGCCTGGGATGAAGTTAACCAGGTGATAAAAAAATTAAAAATCAATTTATAAACAATTAATAATGTTATGAAAAGGACATTCACAGTAAATCTCAACAATACCGTCTATCATATTGATAATGACGCTTACGAATTACTTCAGCAGTATATGGCTGAAGTGGAAAGCCGCCTGTCACCTGATGAGCGGAAGGAAGTGATGGCTGATATTGAAGCCCGTATTTCAGAGCTTTTTTCTGAAAGACTTCAAAAAGGTAAAAATGTGATTAATATTGAAGATGTGGAAGAGGTCATCAATATTCTTGGAAAACCGAATCAATTCAATGAAGAGGAGGAGGCAGAACAGAAAGCTACTCCCAAATCAGATAAAAAATTTAAAAGAAAATATTACAGGGATACTGACAATGCGGTGTTAGGTGGTGTTGCTGCAGGACTTGCGGCACTACTTGGCTGGGATGTTGTCCTGGTTCGTGTATTACTGATTATTATCTCACTTTCTGTATATGGAACCCTTATTCCTATTTATTTGATCGTTTGGTTGATAGCTCCACCTGCAAGAACCATTTCACAGAAACTGGAAATGCAGGGGGAGGATGTAACTGCCGAACGCATCAAAGCCGAAATTAATAATGTGAAAAACTATGTGGAAAGTGATAAGTTTAAAGAATCTGCTACCGGAGTTGGGAATAAACTTGCTGAGGTTTTCCGGGCTTTCTTCAAAATAGTTTTTGGCTTTATCGGAGCCATCATGGGATTTGTAGGTTTTATAATGCTGGGAGTTTTGTTGGTGGTATTGTCTTTTATAATATTTGAACCATCCGTTTTTACAGGAATATCTCCTGAATTGAGCATCTTCACACCTGAAAAAGCAGTATTAATGATTATTGCCTTAATGTTTATTGTGGGAATTCCAATTTTTATGCTGATTTATTGGGCTATAAAAATTATTTCCGGCAAAAGAGAAAAATCCGGTGCGCTGGGTTGGGTGATGATTATTCTGTGGTTCCTGAGTATCTTTATGTTTGCCGGCTTAGGAGCAAAGACTGCTTTAACCTTGAGTAAAGGTGATTTTGATAGTCTGGAGTTTTATTGGTCGAACGATGATGATGGTAAGCAAATTGCTGAAATGAGGCATTTGGAACCATTTCATGGTGTTGAAGTCTCCGGTAATATTGAAATAGAATTAGTTCAGGATTCACTACAAGCGGTGCAGGTCAGATGTCATCCCGATGTATTAGGACATGTCAGAACTGAAGTAGAGAACGGTATCCTGAAAATTTACACGAAAAAAATTCATTTAAACCGGAATATTAAAGTGAATGTTACCGGCAGTACCCTGCAGCAGTTAACAGCGCATGGGGCAGCAGAAATAAATTCATATGGTAAAATATCCTCAGACCGCATGCATATTGAACTTTCAGGTGTCAGTAAAGCAGACCTTGATGTTGCCGTTAGTCAGGATCTGGTGATTGAAATGAACGGTGCAACAAATGCAGATATTGAAGGTCACGCTTATAAACTTTCCTGTGATTTATCGGGAGCATCAAAACTCGACGCGGAGAATTTACTGGTACGCAATGCAGATATCAGTGGAACAGGTGTGTGCGAAATAGAAGCTGATGTAAAAGACTCATTAGAAGTAGAAATGAGCGGTGCCAGTCATTTTAAAACGAACAACCGACCAATCTACCTGCAGCAAAAAGTAATGGGCGGATCTTCGGTTACAATTAATTGATATTGGTAACAATTTTTCAAAATTTTCCTTTCCATAAAGCTCTGAGCCAGTCTCCGAGCTTTTTTTCTGCTGTATTTTCCTGAACTTCCCAAATGCGTGTGTCTTTTATTTCATCAGGAAGAAATTGTTGTGCAATAAAATGATTCGGAAAGTCATGGGAATATTTATAGTTTTTACCATATTCAAGGTCTTTCATCAATTTGGTAGGTGCGTTTCGCAGGTGCAGAGGTACAGGCAGATTTCCTGTTTTTTCAACTAAAGCAAGTGCGTTGTCAATTGCCAGATAGGCCGAATTGCTTTTAGGTGATGCCGCCAGATAAATAGCCGTTTCTGAAAGAATGATACGTCCTTCGGGCCATCCGATTTTTTGCAGTGCATCAAAACAGGCATTGGAGAGTAATAGCGCATTCGGATTTGCCAAACCTATATCTTCAGCAGCCAGAATAACCAATCTGCGGGCAATGAATTTTGGGTCCTCGCCGCCTGCAATCATTCTTGCTAACCAATATACTGCTGCATCAGGGTCACTACCCCTGATAGATTTAATAAACGCCGAAATAATATCATAATGAATTTCACCGTCTTTGTCATAAGCCATCGGATTTTGCTGTAGACGCTCCGTGACGGTCTGATTAGTGATGTGAACTTCACTCCCGTTTTCAGAAGTACAAACCAATTCAACAATGTTCAATAGTTTACGTGCGTCTCCACCTGCAAAACGTAAAACAGCTTCTGTTTCATCAACGTAAATCGTCAGTTTTTTTAGTTCAATATCAGTTTTGATTGCCCTGTCCATTAATTCCAGAAGATCTTCCTTGTCAAGAGACTTCAGTACATATACCTGGCAGCGTGAAAGGAGAGGAGTGATTACCTCGAATGAAGGATTCTCTGTTGTAGCACCTATCAAAGTTACCGTACCACTTTCCACAGCGCCTAATAATGAGTCCTGTTGCGATTTACTGAAGCGGTGAATTTCATCAATAAAAAGAATTGGGCTTTTTCCCTGAGCAAATAAACGATTTGATTTCGCCTTCTCGATTACTTCACGAACGTCTTTTACGCCCGAGCTAACAGCGCTCAAAGTATAAAAAGGTCTGTCGAGTTGATTGGCGATGATTCGTGCCAGCGTTGTTTTACCAACTCCCGGAGGTCCCCACAGAATAAAGGATGCTATATGTCCTGAAGCGATCATCTGACGCAATATCGCTTTTTCACCAACCAAATGTTTTTGGCCGATATAATCATCTAATGATTTTGGACGGAGTCTTTCAGCAAGTGGTTGCATGGGAATTATTGTAGAATATCAGACAAATATTTGAACAAAGATAAGTGTTTTTTTTAATTTCAGAGAACAATCATTCCTGTAAGTTGTTTATGTTAAACAAATAAAATATAAAGATAATTTTCAAAAAAGAACATAACATTTTAATACCTTTGGTTTTGTGTAGACTTTAAAGTTTTGCAGAATCAATAATTATTCCGATATTTGCAGGCTCAAATATTACATTCTATAATTTAGTTAACACAAATGACAAACAATGAAAATTGGCAGGGTAGCCCTAGAAAACAGGGTGCCGGTGCCGGCCGTGATGGTAAACCGTATGAAAAACGCGATGTGAAATCGATACTGAAAGGTTCACGGGGTGCTGCAAAGTACAATGTGAATCAACCGAGAGAAGATGAACGCCCATCGTTCAAACCGGAATTCAACAAAAGGGATGAATATAAAACTCCCTATGAAAGAAAAAGTTATGACAACAAACCTTCTTCATTTAACAGAGAAGGAAGACCTTTCGAAAGAAATAACAACAGACCACCATTTGAAAGAAAAGAAGGCAGACCCTTTGAACGGAATGATAACAGACCCTATTCTTCGGAAAGAGGTGAAATCGGGAGACCCCGGTTTAAAACCAATAATACCCGTAATTCTCAAAACGAAGGTGGTATAGGAGGCAGACCACGATTCTCAATTAAGAAGCAAACAGAATCTGCCGGAGGTGATTATATTGAAACCCGTTTCGATAATCAGGAATCAAATCGCAGACCAAGAATAAGGACAAGTGATTACAATCCAAACGCTAAATACAGTAATAAAAAACAACTGGAATATCGCAGGAACGAAATTGATTACACAAAACCTGTTCGCTTGAATAAATTCCTGGCCAATGCAGGTATTTGTTCCCGTCGCGAAGCGGATGAATTTATTCAGGCTGGTGTTATCACAGTCAATGGTGAAATTGTTACTGAAATGGGTGTAAAAGTAATGCACTCGGATAAGGTGATGTTTCACAATCAATTAGTTCGTTCCGAAAGGAAAGTCTATATTCTTCTGAATAAACCCAAAGACACTGTTACAACAGCTGAAGACACCCATGAACGAAGAACGGTGCTTGATCTGGTAAGAAATGCATGTAGCGAAAGAATATATCCTGTCGGAAGACTCGACAGAAATACAACCGGAGTCCTTTTGCTAACCAATGATGGTGATTTGGCTTCACGTTTGACTCATCCAAAATATGATAAAAAGAAAATTTATCATGTAACATTGGATAAACCTCTTGAAATACCTGACTTTGAATCTGTAATGGCAGGTGTGGAACTGGATGGCGAAAAAATTGCTGCAGATGCTTTGGATTTCGTTAAAGATGATGATTTTAAGCAGGTTGGTATAGAAATACATTCCGGACAAAACCGTGTAGTACGACGTATTTTTGAAAAACTCGGCTACAAAGTGGTTCGTCTCGACAGAGTGTTTTTTGCCGGATTGACTAAAAAGAATCTCCCAAGAGGAAAATACAGATTCCTGAGCGAAAAAGAAGTAAATATGTTAAAGATGGGAGCTTACGAATAAAAGCTCAAACCTTATATTAAGGCTCCTTTGCTCAACAGCAAAGGAGTTTTTTTACATAATAATATCTTGTAGCTAATTCGTTTTATGGATGAAAATAAGAAAAGTTTCTGGAAAAGATTTTTACGGTTATTGCGGAATATCCTATTGATATTTTTTGTGACTTCTATAGGATGGACGATTCTGGCCCGTTTTATTCCGGTAATTGTTACACCGCTGATGTTGATACGTTCTGTTGAATCCCTGATTGATGGTGAATTGCCAAAAAACAGTAAGCAATGGGTGCCTATTGAAAATATTTCTCCTCATATGGTACAGGCTGTGATGGCCGCTGAAGATAATTTGTTTTTAGAACACCATGGATTTTCGTTTGAGGATATGAAGAAAGCCTGGAAGAATAACCAGAAAGGGAGAAGGATTCGTGGCGGGAGTACTATTTCTCAACAAACTGCCAAAAATGTTTTTTTATGGAATAAGCGCTCTTACCTGAGGAAAGGGCTTGAAGCCTATTTTACTGTGCTGATAGAACTGTTCTGGTCAAAAGAACGCATTATGGAGGTTTATCTCAACAGCATTGAAATGGGTGAGGGTATATATGGTGTTCAGGCTGCAGCAATGGAGTATTTTGGTAAGGATGCTGACCGGCTTACACGTTCTCAGGCGGCCCTGATTGCTGTTTGTCTTCCGAACCCAAGGAGATTTAATCCGGCTCATCCATCCTCTTATATTTTGCGAAGAAAAAATCAGATTATGTACCTGATGTACAAAATTCCACAAGCTAATTTTGATAAATAAAAAACAGGATGAACAAAACTATTCATTATATAGATTGGGGTTTGATTGAATACAATGATGCATGGAATGCGCAGGAAAAATTATTTTCAGCCACTATTCAACATAAAATCAATCAGGAACAAACAGAAAATAACCTTGTTTTTTGTGAACACCCGCATGTGTATACCCTTGGAAAAAGCGGGGATGAACATAATTTGCTTCTTAACTATATCCAGTTACAGGCAAAAAATGCACAATTTGTCCAGACCAACCGCGGGGGAGATATTACCTACCATGGTCCCGGTCAAATCGTTGGTTATCCGATATTTGATCTCGCAAATTTTAATATTGGATTGAAAGAATACATTCATAAATTAGAGGAAAGTATTATTGAGTTGTTGAAAATGTACAACTTACCATCAGAGCGATTGGAGGGTGCAACCGGTGTTTGGCTGGATGTGGGGAAGAAAAATACCCGAAAAATATGTGCCATTGGCGTAAGGAGTTCACGCTATGTTACCATGCATGGATTTGCCCTTAATGTAAATACAGATCTTGGGTATTTCAATCATATTAATCCATGTGGCTTTACAGACAAAGGTGTGACTTCTCTTGCTGCCGAACTTGGATTTGCTTTGGAAATGGATGTTGTTAAACGGAATTTACGTGAAATAATCTTTCAACAGTTCAGTTAGCAATTTTTTTTTACATTTTTTTTGTTGATAAAAATCTTCATATTCAGGGATTAAAAAGATTCAGGGGTAAAAAAGGGTTATAAAATTGAGAAAAGATTTTGCAGGAAAGGAAAAAGTGTCTATCTTTGCACCCGCTTTGAGAGAGAGGCGTATTATAGTTGAAAAACAAATCACCGGCAAATGTTTGATTTAAATAGAAAGATTCTCAGGTCTGCTTTTAGCAGGATACAGGAAAGCTTGAAAAAAGTATTCAAAAATTTGTGAGATTAACAAAAAGTGTTTAACTTTGCAGCCCTTTCGTCAAAAAAGAGGGTGTTAAGGAAAAAAAGAAAAGGGATTATTTTTCGGGAGCGAAACAATAGTTATCACAAGGGGGTGAGCATTGACAAATCAGGATTGGGTTATAACGCCCATAAGCACAAGAAGCCGACCGGGAGGTTAGTAGAAGCATCAG
>JAYFPP010000024.1:0-10635 GCA_034927635.1 Paludibacter sp. | reverse complement strand
GCTTCGAGCAGACTGTTCTGTGCTTCACGGAGTTCAATCCCCGACAAATCACCCAGTTTATATCTTTCAATCGCGATTTCATAGTTTTCGATAGCATGGGTCAGGTTCTCCTTTTCGAGCGTGGTGAGTTCCATATTGTTGATGTATGCCATCCATAAATTGGAGAAATCGCTTTTGAGAGACAAGGCAAGTTCTTCTATCATCAGCTCCTGATTGCTGATGGCGATTTGTGCGTTTTTTTGTTTACGGGAGCGATTAAATCCATCAAAGATATTGTATCCCAGATGAATGCCGTAATTGAATCCCAGGCTATTTTGTTTCCGGTAAGTCGCATATTCGTAGGTATTTTCGTTATACCCGTAACCTGCATTAAATTTCAAATAGGGATAACTGGAACTTCTTGCCGATTGTAATTCGAGCACCTTTACATTCTTCTCTTTATTGGCAATCTGCAGATAAGTATTCTGCTGAAGGGCTTGCTGCCAAAGGACTGTTTTATCGAGCAAGGCGTCAAAACTGATGATGGTATCGGCCACTGTCAGGTGTCGTTCCACATCTTCGTCGGCAATTAATTGATTAATTTTTATTTTAGTGGCATACAATACCTCATGCTGACGAATCAGACGTGAACTATCGGTATTGAAATCAACGCGGGCCTGTTGCAGGTCAAGGCGCGAAAGATTTCCAATATTATAACGTGCCTCAACGATACGCAATCTTTCCTTGGAAAGTTTTACCGCTGATTTCAGGTTATTGAGACGGATGGTTTGTTGAATGAAATTATAATACTCGGCAGTCAGGTCGGCCACATAATTTTCGATGTTCATCCGTGTTCTTAGCACTCCCATTTCCTGAAACTCTTTCAGTTTTGAATAATTTGCCCGGATATTAAATCCGTCGAAAATTGTCCAGTTTAAATTCACCGCTGCTGAAAGATTCTGATTGCTTACGCCGGAGAGCAAAGTTTCCTGACTTCCATCCTGCGGATATTGACCGGTGTTGCTTTCAGTACCACTGAATGAAGTGTTCAGTTCAATTGTTGGCAAATAACCGGCATTCCCGGGACTCAGGTTGTTGTCGGAAATTTTTTGCTCATTACGTATCATCCTGATCTGGAAATTTTGTTCCAGCCCTTTTTCAATCAACTGTTTCAGGCTGATTGCATCTTCGGCATACGAAAAATCAGCAATAATAATCAGCAATATGAATAAAATTCGTTTCATTTTTATATTGTTTTTTACCACAAAAGAAAATATTAAATATTGAACCACATTAGTCACATGAGTACACTTTAGTTTATCACTCATCACTTTCAGCTATTCACTATTCGTTATTCGCTATTCGCTTTATTTGATCTGTCAGACGATATATATAAGTACATCGCCGGAACAATGAACAAGGTTAAAAAGGTGGAAACCACCATTCCACCAACCACCGCAACTCCCATGGCAATCCGACCGTTAGCCCCTTCTCCGGAGGCTAAAGCAAGAGGTATTAATCCCAACACCGTTGAAAAGCTGGTCATGAGAATAGGCCGCAATCGCTGAATAGCAGCTACCGACACTGCCTGTATTTTATCTATACCTGCAGCTTGTCGCTGGTTGGCAAATTCAACAATCAGGATCCCGTTTTTCGCCACTAACCCGATCAACATAATCAAGCCGATCTGGCTGAAAATATTCATCGTAATCTGAAATATCCACATGAATATTAGTGCCCCGGCTAATGCAAGCGGTACCGTAAACATGATGACAAAAGGATCTTTAAAACTTTCGAACTGAGCCGACAGAATGAGATAAATCAACACCAGCGCAAGCACAAAAGCAAACATCAGACTCGAAGAACTTTCCCTGAAATCTTTCGAATCACCATCGAGCGCAGTTCTGAAAGTATCGTCAAGCGTTTCTTTGGCGATGCGGTCCATTTCTTCCAGACCTTCACCCAGCGTTACCCCGGGAGCCAGTCCCGATGAAATGGTGGCCGAACTGAAACGGTTATATCGGTAGAGTTGCGGTGGAGCAACCGTTTCTTTCAACTCAACAAGATTATCCAGTTGAATCATCTGCCCTTCTTTGTTTTTAAGATAAATGGTTTTCAGATCAAGTGGCGTGTTACGCTGTTGACGGTTAATCTCCCCGAGTATCTGGTATTGCTTACCGTTCATATAAAAATAACCCATCCGCTGACCGCTCAGGGCATATTGCAGCGTCTGACCAATATCACGGGTGCTAACACCCAGCAGCGTAGCCTTGTCGCGGTCAATATTGATACGGGTCTCGGGCATGGTAAACTTAAGATTTACATCAGCCATTTGAAATTTAGGACTTTCATTTACTTTTTGCAGAAAAACCGGTATGAATTTTTGCAGTTTATCAATGCTTGTTGCCTGCAACACATATTGCACCGGCATGGATGTACGCCGTCCGCCAAAGGTCGATTGTTGCTGAACGAATGCCCTTGCTTCGCTTTCTTTTCTTACAGCAGCCGAAAGTCTGTCGGCATACTCCATCTGTGATGTTTCCCTGTTTTTGAGGTCAGGTAATAATACGCGTACCATTCCAAAAGTACTTCTGGCAATGCTGATGTTAGATTCTCTTTCCGGAATAACCGTATCGACAATTTGAGCAATTTTATCGGTATAATCTCTCACAAATTCATACGTAGCTCCTTCAGGTGCCGATGTCCGGATAGTCAACTGCGACCGGTCTTCCAGGGGAGCCATTTCCTGAGGAATAATGTTCCAGAGTAACACGATCAATCCCATAGTTACTCCTATCACGACCAAAGATATCCATCTCCTTTTAAGAAAGGAATTTAAACCATTTTCATAAGCACGGTTTAGTCCTGCAAAAAAAGGTTCAGTCTTGTTGTATAGCCAGCTATGTTTTTCTCTTCTTTTAAGTAATTTAGAAGAAAGCATGGGGGTAAAGGTCAGTGCAACAAAAGCAGAGATCATAACTGATCCGGATACTACAATACTAAATTCACGGAAGAGCCGGCCCGTAAGACCTTCCAGAAAAACAATAGGAAAGAATACCGCAACAAGGGTAATTGTTGTCGAAATGACCGCGAAAAAAATTTCTTTGGAGCCTTCAATTCCTGCTTTTTCAGGCGACATTCCCTTTTCAATTTTCTGATAAATGTTCTCCGTCACCACAATAGCATCATCCACCACCAACCCTACAGCCAGCACAATAGCGAGCATCGAAAGTACATTGATGGAAAATCCGGCCAGGTACATAATAAAGAATGTTCCTATAAGTGAAACCGGAATTACCGCAACCGGAATCAGGGTGACACGCCAGTCGCGCAGGAACATGAATATAATCATTATTACAAGAGCAAAGGCGATATAAATCGTTTCACTTACTTCATTAATAGAGGCTCTGATAAAGCGGGTATTATCAAAAACTATCTCCGTAACCACGTCCTCAGGAAGGTCTTTTTTCATCAACTTCACCCTTCTTTCCACTTCATCAGAAATTTCAATCTGATTGGCACCGGGTTGCGGTATAATTACGGCGCTAACCATAGGAACGCCATTCAGACGAAGGATGTTCTTTCGGTCCTCCGGATCTAACTCCGCTTTTCCAATGTCGCTAAACCTTACAATCCTGAAATTATCTTCTTTTATGATGAGATTATTAAACTCTTCGGGCGTTTCCATTAATCCGAGCGTGCGGATGGTCATTTCAATCTTATCTCCTTCAATACTTCCTGAGGGTAACTCCACATTCTCGCGGTCAATGGCACTTTTCACCTCCATCGGTGTGACATCATAAGCAGCCATCTTTACAGGATCGAGCCATAAGCGCATGGAATAACGGTTTTCTCCCCAAATCTCAACAGCGCTGACGTTTTGGATTGTCTGAAGTTGCTCTTTGACGGTTAGCTCCGTTATTTCTGTAAGTTCAAGTAAAGACCGCTGTTCACTTTTAACAGTAATCTGAATGATGGGGTTGGCATCAGCATCGGCTTTTGATACTGTAGGCGGATCACAATCCTGCGGAAGATAATGCTGGGCACGGGCAACCTTATCCCGCACATCATTAGCAGCCGTTTCGAGGTCGACATTCAACTCAAACTCAACAGTAATGCTACTGGAACCCTGACGACTCCGACTCGACAATGAACGGATGCCCGGAATACCATTGATGTTTTGCTCAAGAGGTTCCGTGATCTGTTTTTCGATAATTTCGGCATTGGCTCCCGGATATCCCACATAGACATTGATGATAGGATTGTCGACATTGGGATACTCACGCACCCCCATGTATGTATAACCAATTACCCCCAATAAGAGAATAATCAGGACAAATACTGTTGCCAGTACAGGGCGGCGTATGCTTAATTCAGATATATTCATCAGAATTAGTTTTTCGTAATTTTATCAATAATCACTTCACTACCATCACGAAGTTGCATAACTCCCGTTACAAGCAAAGTATCCCCCACTTCAAGTCCATGTGTTACCTGTACCGATGAAGCGGTACGCAAACCTTTTTTCAATTCGATCTGTTTTGCCTTACCGTTTTTGTACACAAAAGCGATATCGCGTCCCATCTCCGCAACTGAAGCAATTGCCGGAATCACAACGGCATTATCAATTTCCCGTAAAATGATTTCTATTGAAGCAGAATGTCCCGGTTTTAGTTTCCCTGCTGTATTGGCATACAATGCCCTCGCTTTGAGCGAAAGCGTTTTTTCATCAAGCGTTGTTTCCACAGCATAGACCTTTGCCTGATAGCGGTTCGAATCGTTTTCAACATTGAAATGTATCGTTGTTCCAGGCTTGATATTATTGGCATGCTTTTCATTCACCGAAAATTCTATCTTTAAAGGAGAAATTTTTGTAAGTCTGGCCACCGATGTTCCCGTTGAGGCAAAAGCTCCTTCACTGACCTTCCTTAATCCCACTATACCATCGAAAGGCGCTCTCAGTTCGGTTTGATGAATCCTGGCTTTAACCAGTTCAATATCTGCCTTCAATTTATCCAAATCAGTGGTTACTGCCTGATAAGCCTCCTGACTCACAGCATCCTTTTCAAGTAAAGTTCGCTGACGATTCACCCGCTCCTGCGCCAGAGGAATCTGCGCTTCCAGCTTTTTTAACTCGGCAAGCAATGGTTTGTCATTCACTTTGGCAAGCAAGGTACCTTTCATTACTGATGTTCCTTCTTTAAAAAAAATACCGGTAATCTTTCCGGAAGTCTCGAAAGACAAATCGACTTCCTCATCAGGTAGTAATTGCCCTTTGGTTCGAAACATATCCGTTAACTTTTGATGCGTCAGTACAATTGCATTCACATGCAGTGACTGGCGGTCTCTTTGTTTTGGTTTTTCTGAGCTTACACCTGCGGGTTCTTTTATTGCTTTCCGGTGAATAATCTTAGGTAAAAAAATTATCCCTATAATAACAATTCCGAGCAATGAAAAAAGAATTATTCTGGATTTTTTATTCATGGTAACTTATGATGATAAAACTGATTTTTCCGGTAAAAATTATAAGCTTGCTAAATTACAGAAAGTTTTTATAAATATTAATTTGTTTTCAACATTACAGTATTTTTAATCATTTATTAAGAAGTTTTTTCGTGCAAATCGTTTACATTTGCAGGGTATGAAGGATGTCATTCTCGAAAAACTGCAAATCCTCGCTGAGTCGGCGAAGTACGATGTTTCGTGCGCTTCCAGCGGCACCACACGCAAAAAAACTGCGGGTGGCATAGGGAACACTTCGGGCTGGGGCATCTGTCATAGTTTTACGGAAGACGGACGGTGCGTGTCGCTGTTGAAAATAATGCTAACCAATTATTGTGTTTACGATTGTGCCTACTGCATCAACCGCCGCAGCAACGATTTACGGAGGGCAACCTTTTCGGTGGAAGAACTGGTTGAGCTTACCATCGAATTCTATCGTCGGAATTACATCGAAGGACTTTTTTTAAGTTCAGGTGTGATCAATACGCCCGACTACACCATGGAAAGAATGGTGCGTGTCGTCAAAGAACTGCGTCTGATCCATCGGTTCAACGGCTATATTCATATGAAAAGCATTCCCGGTGCCAGCCAGCAACTGGTGCACGAAGCCGGAATGTATGCCGACCGACTGAGTGTGAACATTGAAATCCCGACGGAAAAAAACCTGAAACTTCTTGCTCCCGAAAAAGACCATGACAGCGTTTTCAAACCGATGTCATACATTCAGCAGGGGATGCTTGAAAATGCTGAAGACCGGAAAAAATTTTCTAATGTCAGGCGTTTTGTGCCGGCCGGCCAAAGTACTCAAATGATTATCGGTGCCACCGATGAAAGTGATAAACAAATCCTCAAAACTTCTGATACTTTATATCAGCAACCGGGCATGAAAAGGGTGTACTATTCGGGTTATATCCCTGTGAACGCATACGACAAGCGGTTGCCGGCGGTTAAAGAGGTGCCGCTTGTAAGGGAAAACCGGCTCTATCAGGCCGACTGGTTGCTCCGGTTTTACGGGTTTAAAGTTGATGAAATTGTAGATGATCAGTTTCCAAATCTTGATTTGGAAATCGACCCGAAACTTTCCTGGGCTTTACGGCATCCCGAGTTTTTTCCGGTAGATATTAACAAAGCAGATTACAATGCCATCCTTCGGGTTCCGGGCATAGGCGTTAAGTCGGCCAAACTGATTGTGGTGTCGCGCAGGTATACGAAGTTAAACTCAGGTGATTTGAAGAAAATCGGTGTTGTGATGAAGAAGGCTCAGTATTTTATCTCCTGTAATGAATTGACAATGCGCACTGTGAGCGACACATCACCTTCCTATGTAAGGAGCATCCTTACCACGAAAAAACCGGATAAGAAAAAGCCTGATCTTCAACAAATGACTTTAATTTTTCCCGAATAATATCGCTTATGATCATTTTTCATTACGATAAGACTTTTGAGGGTTTGCTGACGGCTGTCTTTGATGCCTACAGCCGTAAAACTTTTCCCGACAAACTAATGGGGCCTGACGATATTGAACCACTTTTCGTGAACGAAAGTTTTTCGGTGATTACCGATGATGAAAAATCCGGCCGTGTGTGGAAATCGCTTGAAAAGAAACTCGCCGTAATTACCCTTAACATGATCTCCTATGTCTGGCTTTCAGAACTTGAAGGTAGCGATGAACTTATCTTCAGGTACATCCGGAAAACATTCGACAGCAAGGTTTCCATTGAGATGAATTTTGCTGATGATGATGTTTTACAGTTACGCAATATCGCCCAAAAGGTGAACAGAGAAAAACACCGTCTCATCGAATTCGTACGGTTTCAAAAAACATCCGACGGCATTTTCTTTGCCCCGGTTGCCCCCGACCACAACGCCCTACCACTTACCCTGTCACATTTCACCGACCGGTTCGCCGATCAGAAATGGATCATTTATGATACCAAACGTAACTATGGCTACTTTTATGACCAGAAAAAGGTCACTGAAATGACGCTCGACAATACCGACTTGTTTCCTGATGGAAAAATCAATGAAACACTTATGGATAAAGACGAACAGATGTTTCAGAAAATGTGGAAGGCTTACTTTAAATCAATGACCATCAAAGAGCGCATTAACCTGAAACTTCACCGTCAGCATCTGCCAAAAAGATACTGGAAATACCTGACGGAAAAACAATGAACTAGTTTTTCCCAAAAAACGACGTAATTGAAAATTACACCAAACGGAAGTAATCAATCTATAATGTCAATAAGTTTCTTCTGTATTCAATCCAATATTTAAAAAATGGATCGTCGAATTTGAAAGTATCGTCTTTAATCAGATAGCCATTAGTAATCAGGCGTTTTATGCCACTATAAATTGTGCTTGTGGGTAACTGCAACTTGTCGAAATTTTCGTTGCCAGCCAACGCAATGAGCACTTTTTTATCTGTTTTTCTAATCGTGTTCCACAGCCGTTCATAGTCGGTGTCGTGCACACTCAATATGTTGATAATAACTATATTAAGTAACCCTTTTTCGTACTCATTTTTTTCGAGAAAAGCCCAACAATAATAGGCAAGTTGTTGCGTGTAATAGGGGTGGCAATTGGTAAATTGCAAAATTTCAGACGACAGTATTTCACTTTCGGAAGTAACTGTTGCCAGTCGTTTTGTCAGATATTCATAAAAATCGTTGTACGGAATTTTTTCGAGCCTCATTAGGTAGCCAAAATGATAAAACGGCGATTTTTTTGTTTCAAAAATGGCTTTCATCATTGATTCTAAACTACCCAAAAATATATAATTCACATTTTTATGATGCTGAATAACGGAACGTAACTGCATCGGCAGATTTTTATTCAGCGAAACGATTTCTTGAAATTCGTCCAAAACCACAATCGGGCGTTTGCCTTTTTCACCGATTTTTTCAATTAAGTTAAAAACGTCTTCCAGCGTTGTGAAATTCTCTTTTACGGATGGTTGAAACAAAATTTCGAAGTTGTTGGTCAAGGGATTGAGTTCAACGGTAGGTACAATACGGAAAGTAGCGATAAGTTGTTTAACCTTTTCCCATTTATTAATGTTAAGTACACGTTTGAGCAGTTGCGCCGCAAAGTCGTTAACGCCTGTTACTAATTGCAAATCAAGTGAAATTAACGGGCGTTCCATTTCTGCTGTAACTTTTTCTACCAAACTTGTTTTCCCGAAACGGCGTGGGCTAATCAGTATCAGATGGTTACTACTGTTCAGTACCTGTTTCACTTCCTGCTGCTCGTTTACCCGGTCAGTGAAATGTTTATTATCAACTATGGAGCCAAATTTAAACGGATTTTCCATTACTTTTTCCTTCTAAAAATTACACAGCAAAGGTAACAAAAATCATTCTCATTACGAAAAACTTCGTTACGAAAAACTTCGTAACGAAAAATAGCAAACAATTAAAAATAAAATAGCAAAGGAACTTAAGTTCAAAAGAGGATAAAACTTATACATTTTCATGTTTAAAAACTCACACTTTTTTTGTAGCTTTGCGAACTTAATAATACAATTAAGAGAAAATGGATAAGAAACGAATTAAAAAAGCATTAGTATCTGTATATCACAAAGATAAACTGGACATCATCATTCGTAAATTACATGAAGAAGGGGTTGAATTCATCTCTACGGGTGGAACTCAGTCTTTCATAGAATCACTCAACATTCCATGTCAGGCGGTCGAAGATCTGACAGGATATCCATCTATCCTTGGAGGAAGGGTAAAAACCCTGCATCCGAAAGTTTTCGGAGGTATCCTTTCAAGACGTGATCTGGCGAAAGACAACGAGCAATTAGAAACTTATGAAATTCCTGAGATTGACCTGGTGATTGTCGACCTTTATCCTTTTGAGGCTACTGTTGTTGCAGGTGCTGATGAACCTACAAGTATCGAAAAAATTGATATCGGAGGCATTTCTTTAATTCGTGCCGCGGCAAAAAACTTCAAAGATGTTGTCATAGTGGCTTCACAACAACAATATGAACCCCTGTTAAACCTCATCAACAACGGTGGAGCTGTTACTACCATCGAGGAACGTCGCTGGTTTGCAAAAGAAGCTTTCAGCGTTTCGTCCAACTACGACGCTGCCATTTTCAACTATTTTGATGGTGATGAGGCTTCTGCTTTCCGTCACTGCGAAAATAACTCGAAAGTATTACGATATGGCGAAAATCCACATCAAAAAGGGATCTATTTCGGAAACTTTGAAGATATGTTCGAACAACTTCAGGGTAAAGAAATTTCCTACAACAACCTGCTGGACATCGATGCCGCAGTTAATCTTATCAATGATTTTGAAGACATCACTTTCGCCATCCTGAAACATAATAATGCCTGCGGAATAGCTTCACGCCCGGTGCTGGTGGATGCATGGAATGACGCACTGGCAGGAGATCCGGTTTCAGCATTCGGAGGGGTATTGGTCACAAACGCAGTGATTGATAAAACGACTGCTGAAGAAATAAACAAAATCTTTTTTGAAGTAATCATCGCTCCCGATTACGATCTGGAAGCCCTTGAAATTCTTTCTCAAAAGAAAAACAGAATCATCCTCATCCTTAAAAACAATGCAATTAAAACAAAACAGTTCCGTTCGTTGTTAAACGGGGTACTTGTGCAGGATAAGGATATGAAGACAGAAACTCCATCCGATTTGAAGGTTGTTACAGAAAAATCACCTTCGGAACAGGAAATAGAAGATCTGTTGTTCGCCAACAAAATTGTAAAACATACTAAATCCAATGCCATAGTACTGGCCAAAAATAAACAAATGTGTGCCAGCGGTGTCGGACAAACATCACGTGTGGATGCATTAGAACAAGCCATCGAAAAAGCCGGAGCATTCAAATTTGAACTAACCGGCGCCGTAATGGCTTCAGATGCTTTCTTCCCATTCCCTGACTGCGTGGAAATTGCCGCAAAAGCGGGAATAAGCGCTGTAATACAACCGGGAGGATCCATCAACGACAAAAACTCCATTGAATCGTGCAACAACAACGGTTTATCAATGGTAACAACAGGTTTCAGACACTTTAAACATTAAAAAATAATATGGGACTTTTTTCATTCACCCAGGAAATAGCTATTGACTTAGGTACAGCCAATACCATTATCATACACAACGATAAAATTGTTGTTGATG